>NZ_BFAY01000005.1:0-300000 GCF_003112675.1 Leptospira johnsonii
TAAGGGAGAGATCCTCGAGCTGAAAGACACTATCAACACGATGGTGGACCAGTTGAACTCATTTGCTTCCGAGGTAACCCGGGTAGCAAGAGAGGTAGGTACAGAAGGGAAACTGGGCGGACAGGCAAATGTGCAAGGGGTTGCAGGTATCTGGAAAGATCTTACAGATAGTGTGAACTTCATGGCGAATAACCTTACCACTCAGGTAAGGGGCATTGCAAAAGTGGTGACCTCAGTAGCAAACGGGGACTTAAAGAAAAAGTTATATTTGGAAGCAAAGGGAGAGATTGCAGAACTCTCGGATACGATAAACGACATGATCGATACCTTGGGATTATTCGGAGACCAGGTAACCACGGTTGCAAAAGAAGTGGGTATCGAAGGAAGATTAGGAGGACAGGCAAGTGTTCCTGGAGCCGCAGGTCTTTGGAGAAACCTTACGGATAACGTAAACCAGCTTGCTTCTAACCTTACCACTCAGGTAAGAGCGATCGCGGAAGTGGCAACTGGTGTGACCAAGGGTGATCTCTCTCGAACTGTAACTATCCAGGCGGCAGGAGAGGTGGCAGCATTATCCGATAACATCAACGAAATGATCCGAAACTTGAGGGAAACCACTCGGATCAATACGGAGCAAGACTGGTTAAAAACAAACCTTGCTAAATTCACAAGATTATTACAAGGACAAAGGAATTTAGTCAACGTAAGTAAACTGATCCTTTCCGAGCTTGCGCCGCTTGTTTCCGCACAACATGGAGCATTTTTCATTACCGAAAACGTGGAAGAAGGTCCGGTGCTCAAACTGCTCGTAAGTTATGCCTACCAAGAAAGGAAGAATGTATCGAATCGTTTTTATCCAGGAGAAGGCCTGATCGGCCAATGTTTCCTAGAAAAAGAAAGGATACTCGTTACTCAGGTACCTTCCAGCTATATCATGATCAATTCGGCTTTAGGAGAAGCTCCTCCTATCAATATAGTCGTCTTACCGGTGTTATTCGAAGGAGAAGTGAAAGCTGTGATAGAGCTTGCGTCCTTCTCCAACTTCACTCCTATCCATTTGAACTTCTTGGATCAGTTGACGGAAAGTATCGGGATCGTATTGAACACGATCGCAGCAGGTATGAGAACGGAAGAACTTCTGATCCAATCTCAAACTCTGACGGAAGAGTTGCAAGGACGCCAAGAAGAATTGACCAGCACCAACCAACGTTTGGAAGAACAGGCCAAATCGCTGAAGGCTTCCGAGGATATGCTCAAGGACCAAAGGGAGGAGTTGCAGGAAAAGAACGAAGAATTAGAAGAAAAAGCAAGACTACTCGCCAAAAAGAACAGCGAGGTAGAAAGAAAAAACAGGGAAGTTGAACAAGCCAGACATTCCTTGGAAGAAAAGGCAAGACAGCTTGCACTTACCTCCAGATACAAATCCGAGTTCTTAGCGAACATGTCTCATGAGTTAAGGACTCCTTTGAACAATATGCTGATCCTCTCCAGGTTATTGTATGATAACGAGAGTAAGAACCTGTCTGAAAAACAGACGGAATACGCTAAAACGATCCATAGTTCCGGAAACGATCTATTGCAGTTGATCAATGATATATTAGATCTTTCTAAAATTGAATCCGGTAAGATGAGTGTGGATCTGGATTCGGTTTCTATCGAGGAATTAGGGGGCTATTTGGATCGTTCCTTTAGGGAAACTGCAAGGAATAAGGATCTAAAATTCCAAGTGGAAATAGATCCTGAACTTCCTTCCAGGATCACCACAGATTTGCAGAGGTTACAACAGATCCTCCAAAACCTTCTCTCCAACGCATTCAAATTTACTCATAAAGGTGGGGTAAAACTGAGAATAGAATCTTCTCCTTCAGGCTGGAGTAAGGATCATAGGATCCTGAACCAAGCTGGCGGAGTGATCGCGTTTTCTGTGATAGACACTGGTATCGGTATCTCTCTTGAAAAGCAGGGCCTGATCTTTGAAGCATTCCGACAAGCAGACGGTAGTACTAGTCGGAAGTATGGAGGGACAGGACTAGGACTGTCCATCAGCAAAGAGATCACTCGTATTTTAGGCGGAGAATTAAAACTGGAAAGTGAGCCGGAAGTAGGAAGTAAGTTCACCTTATACCTTCCAATGGACTATATCCAAGTGGAGGAAAATCCTATCGAGCCGGATTCGATCAAATGGTCTGAGAATTCGGACAATGATTCTTCGGGTTCCAGCGATTCCTACGTAAGAAGTAAGATCAAGGCCACTAGAAGAGTTTTAGAGGATGAAACCCAAAACGAATCTAAAGAGAAGGTTTTGATCATAGAAGAAGATGAAACATTCGCGAAATCCCTATTAGAGATCGCAAAAAGTAATGGGTTCAAGGGAACGGTTGCCTTAGACGGAAAAAGCGGAATTTCAGTATTACAAGAATCTTCTTTTAATGCTGTCTTGTTGGACGTCCAACTCTCGGATATGGATGGAAGTTTAATCCTGAATTGGTTGAAACGAAATCCAAAATTGAGACAAATTCCGGTCCATGTCCTTTCCGGAGAAAACGATTGGAGAAGAAGTTTAGAGATCGGAGCAATTTCTCATTTAAGAAAGCCTGTAGGAATAGAATCCTTGAACGAGGCATTCGAGAAGATCAAAACCTATTTGCATAAAACTGACAAAACGATTTATGTTTGTGGAATAGAGAAAGAATATTCCGAATTTCTAAAGGAGAAACTTACTAGTAAGGATCTTGTTCTGAAGAGTATTGAGTCCGGTCAGGAACTTCTGGACATTCTGCAAAAAGAGATCCCGGATTGTATCCTGATTGGGAACGAACTTAAGGATATGTCCGTTTCGGATCTGATTTCCAAAATTAGTCTATTGGATCCGGAAAGAACGTTAATACTATACTATTCAGACGAAAAGAATGGCTCGGAAAGTTTTCAAAAGCTTCAATCCTTTAACGGTTCGAATATTCTGAAATTCGTAAATTCTTACGGAACGTCATTAGAAGAGATCAAGATCCATCTGCATGAACCTGAATCTATTTCCAAATCGGGAGACACATATTCTCTCGAAGGGCATAAGGTTTTGATCGTAGATGACGATGTTCGGAACATATTCGCGTTAACGAGTATGTTAGAATTACATAAGATGCAAATACATTATGCGGAGAATGCATTAGATGGAATTCAAATTTTAGAGAAAAATCCGGACATAGAAATCGTTCTTATGGACGTGATGATGCCGGATATGGACGGATACGAGGCAATGAAAGTGATCCGATCCAAAGCTGAATTTGTAAATCTCCCTATTTTAGCGCTTACAGCAAAAGCGATGAAAGGAGATCGAGAAAAATGTATAGAAGCCGGTGCGACCGAATATATTACTAAACCGGTAAGTGTGGACCATTTGCTTTCTCTGCTTCGGGTATTATTATGCAGGTAGATATGGAACAGCCAATGAAAGTAAGTATCTTACTCGTAGATGACCATGCGGATAATCTACAGGTAATGGAGCATATTCTTAAGAGCCCTGAAATGAATTTGATCAAGGCGAGCTCTGGAGAAGCTGCATTGAAAGCGCTTTTGGACGAACCGGAAGAAGTCGCATTGATCTTCATGGACGTGAGAATGCCAGGAATGGACGGCTTCGAAGCTGCGGCATTGATCCGACAGAGAGAAAAATGTGCTAAGATCCCGATCATCTTTCTCACCGCTTATGCAAATAACGAAACTGGAATGTTCAAAGGATATTCTTTAGGGGCAGTGGACTTCTTAGTAAAACCTACTGCGCCAGAAATATTGAGATCCAAGGCTGCCGTATTCGTAGATCTACATAAGAAAAACAAAATATTAAGGATCCAAGAAGAACTTTTAAGGCAAAGTCATGACGAGCTGGAGGTCCGTGTAGAAGAAAGGACTTTCGAGCTGCATAGAGTAAACAACGAGTTGCTGACTGAGATAGCGGAACGAAAAAGAGCGGAAGAAGCATTGACCGCTTCCTTAAAGGAAAAGGAAGTTCTACTCAGAGAGATCCATCATAGAGTTAAGAACAATCTTCAGATTGTTTCCAGTATCCTAAGTTTACAAGGAAACTATATAACGGATCGTAAGTCTCTGGAAATGTTCCAAGACTGCCAATCCAGGATCAAATCCATAGCTCTGATCCATGAGCTGTTATATCAAAATGAGGATCTGGCACATACCGACTTCCAGGAATATCTGAACAGTTTGGTGACCAATCTTCTGAGGACCTATAGGGTAAATTCCAGGATACGATTCGAAATACATGCAGAATCGGTTCATCTAACGTTGGATACAGCGATCCATTGTGGATTGATAGTAACGGAGTTAGTCACCAATTCGCTGAAATACGGATTTAAAGATCGAGATGAGGGGACGATCCAAATCTCTATTATATCTAAATATGATGAGTATTCTTTGACCGTAGAAGATGATGGGGTAGGTTTTCCGGAAGAAATTGACTATCGACAAACGGATTCTTTGGGTTTACAATTAGTCAATACTTTGACCCATCAAATAGACGGAAGTTTGATCTTGGATCGGAGCAAGGGGACTAAGTTCACCTTAGTCTTTCGAGAAAGGAGCCGAGTCCGAAAATGATCTCCAGCGAAGCAAAAATACTGATCGTAGAAGACGAGAGTATCGTAGCCAAGGATATACTTAGCAAATTGTCTGATCTAGGTTATGATTTCGTAACTATCGCTTCTACAGGGAATGAAGCGTTAAAAAAAGTTTATTTAGATAAACCGGACCTTCTACTCATGGATATAATGTTATCCAGAGGAAATTACGACGGGATAGAGACAGTCCAGGAAATTTTGGATAAGATGGATCTGCCAGTGATCTATCTAACCGCTTACGCGGACGAGTCTACTCTTCTTCGTAGTAAGCCCACAAGGCCGTATGGATATCTATTAAAACCTTTTCAGACCAAGGAATTGCAGATAGCGATAGAGATCGCTTTGAACAAACATGGACTGGATAAAAAAAGAAAAAGAGAAAGAAGGAATATGTCTGCAATCTTGCATGGCGTGAAGGATCTTATCAAAAATTCTTCGGAAGAAGCGGGCGTTTGATCTAATTTGAGATACAATGATATTTGAATTTTATAAAGTTGAAATATTTTCGGAGATGAAATGAAGGATACTAGGATTTTGATTGTAGAGGACGAGGGACTTGTTGCCCAGGATATCCGACATCGACTAGTAAGGATGGGGTATCCGGAACCTAGCATTGCTAGCACAGGTGAGACTGCTGTAAAACAGGCAATAGCACTCCAGCCTGATCTGATACTGATCGATATAGTTCTGGCAAATGGATATTTGGATGGAATAGATGCTGCCAAAAGGATCAGAAAGTTTTTGGACGTTCCTATTGTTTATATTACTGCCTCTTCCGACTCCCAGACATTAACTAGAGCGAAATTGACCGAACCTAATGCGTATATTCTGAAACCTTTTCAAACCAGAGAATTGCAGATAGTGATCGAACTCATCCTTTACAAACACCAGGTAGAAAAGGAATTGATGGAAAAGGCGAGACTGGTTTCCGCCGAGCTTCGAAGTATGCAGGAAGGGGTGATCGCTTTCGATTCGAAGGGACAGATCTCCTTTATGAATTTATCCGCGGAGAAGCTGACTGGTTGGTTGGAGTCGGACGCTATCGGAAAACCTCTCGGTGACGTGCTGAGTATGAAAAATCTTCCGGATATGGAAAACTTCGAGTTGGAGAATCATTTTGCGGAAAAAATCCCTCTCGAGTCGGTTCCCTCTCACGGACTCTTACTTTCTAAGAACGGACTGAGCACAGAGGTGTTTACATTTACTAAGTCCGTTCCTAAAAGTAAGGAAGTCGATGTAGATCGTATTTTGGTAATAAGAGATTACGTAAAAAAATAGATCCTTAAAAAGAAGTTCTCATTGAAAATCGTATCGATCTAGGTTGAGCGGGATGGGTATGTATGTCATTGTATCCTCCATCATTCGGGCCGACCGGTTCATTCTTTAATCTGGAAGCATAATAATAATCTATATCACTTACATGAGCATTCAGTAAATTGAATACTTCGAAAACGATACTTAGATCTTCTCCGAAGTTTCTTCCGAACTGAAAATTCACAGTAGTGGTTGCAGGGGAGCGGACTGTATTGTCTTCGATCAAAGAACGATTTCCGAAATATCTCACCCTAAGAGTCCCGAAAAAGCCATCAGGATTTTTTAAAGTAATCCCCGATGCTAATGTATGACGGATGGATCCAGGGATATAATTCCCGGAAGGATCCTCATCCCTGAACCTGGATCTGGAAGTGGCGAAGTCCGCGTCTATCATGAGCCAAGAATTATAAGAATAATAATTGGCCCATTCGAATCCTTTGCGAGTGCTGGGTCTACTCGCTTCGGTAGTTCCGTTGTCTCCCGTAAACAAGAGTTCGGAATTCATATCCAGTTGCCAAACGGAGAATGTCGATTGCCAACCGTGGATTGGTTCGGTTCTGAGTCCAACTTCTCCACCTCTTGTTTGGACTAATGGATCAGCAGGGTCCGTTTTTTGGACCACTCCTCTTGCATCGTTGCTGTGGAATCCGTATCCACCGCTTATATAAAATTCCGTCTTAAACCAAGGTCCTATGATGATGCTTCCTTTGGGACTGTAGATGCTTGTGTTTCTTTCCGCTCTTTCCTTAGTGCCCCAATCGTCTACGTTGAATTTATAATAATCTCCTCTCAGTCCAAGCACCGTCCTGAATTTTTTAGACCATTGTATCTTGTTTTCATAATATATCCCGGAACTGAGCTGTATGATCCCATCTTCTCTTAGAGTTTCCAATCTGGCCCTTTTCTCAGTATGAAAAAGACCATTCTGGATATAATCCCTTCTGATCTGAAGTCCGATCGTGTTCTCCATACGGATCCCCAAAAATTCGCTGATATCCTTATAACTGGATTTACTGCCTGCGATCGTTCTACGATCTGCTTGTTCATGTTGGTCTCCTCTTTCGTGATCGTCCAAATAATAAGTGAAGTTGGCGAATAATCGTAAATCGTAATATATTCCGTAAAATTGTGTTTTTGCCTCGTATCCCTTTTCTAAACGATGAGCTTCTAAATTAATACTGGCCCTATTGGACCATCCACCATCGTTATGATCCACACTTTCGAATCTACTTAAACCTGAATCGGGATCCAACCAGGAATCACCCATCCTAAGGGCTCTCTTAGGTGCCTGTCCTGTTGAATGCCAACTTCCTCTGTAACCCATAAGACTGATACTGAACCCTTTCTGTTTATCTCCTACGGAATAACTTGTAACCCCATTCACTCTTCGAAAGTTATCCGAAATCACCCAAGGACCGTCGTTATGAGATACCTCGAATGCATATAAAAGATCTCCTGGGCCTAGTTTATGGGATTTCGCGATCAGAGCTCGTGCATAACCCAATGTCCCGCCTTCTACATTAGCAATTCCTTTTGCCAGACTTTTAAAATAAGAAATATTGAATGCGCCTGCGGAAGCAAAATCCCCTTGGTCGGCGTAGTAGACACCCTTCTTGTATTGCATTTGTTCCACAAGTTCCGGGATAAGGAAGTTTAGATCTGTATAACCTTGCCCATGAGCGTGACTAACGTTATTAACAGGCATTCCCTCCACATTGGAAGCGAGATCCGTTCCGTGATCCAAGTTAAAACCTCTTAGAAAGAATTGGTTAGCTTTTCCTCCACCGCTATGTTGGGTTACGATCACACCTGGGATCAACTCTGCAACTTCCCCCTGCCTCATGATAGGTCTTGTTTTGATCTGATCGGAACCCACTACACCTTCACTTGCGGAAGAAGCTATGCCTATCAAGTTGGATCTTCTGTCTCTGATCACGATCGCATCCGGTTTGTATTCGGAGATCTTTTTTCTGAGCTCCAATTTTTCCGCTTCCGTCCTTCCGTTTCCGTTAGTCGGTTTTGCTTCCTGATCTTGGGAATATATAGGAAAGAAGGTCGCACAAACAAAGTACGATAAGGATATGCCTAGAGCGGCAATCCAAAGAATGTTTTGCTTCATGTTTTCGTCCGTTTTCTTTGGAAAACTTCCGAAACAGGGATAAACTAATATGTGTTAGTTTAATTTAAGTAAAAATAAGAATATATGAATTCTTTAATGTACAAAATTAAGGATTTATCCTGGTCCCGGAGCCCCGATTTGTAACTTCCGGGGCCCTTCGCGATGCACGGACGTGCTTGGCGAGAATGCAAACCTACCTAACCTCGAGGTTATAGTCTGCAGGGAGATCTGGCTTGCGGAATAAAAGCAGAAAGATAATATCTTTCTGATCAAACTTCCGATCACAGTTGCGGGTCAGCGTGGGAATTACACCCAACTTCATCCTGAAAGTTAAGACGATCTTTTGAATCGATATGATTTGTTCAATGAAAAAAGTTTTATCAGTTTTAAAAAAGGTCGTTCTAATTATTCTTACACTCGTATAAATTTTTTTCCGAATCTACAACGAAAGAAATAATTCCAATACCTCGCAGTTTTTGAGTTTAGAATGAGGAAATTCTTTCAAAGAAAAGCGCTCATAAAATCTAGAAAGAACAAATCCGTGGCTGCAAACAGCAATATTTTTTTTGCCATACATTTTCAATAAATATAATATAGTCTCGATGATCCTTGACTCCGCTTCTGATTTACTTTCTCCTCCTGGAAATCGAAATTGATCGTGGATCCGTTCCGGGCTTTTCCAAGCGAAATAGGATTCTTCTCCGAATGTGTTAGACAACTCTGATTCTAAGATTCCCTGTGCTTCTCCTAATTGGATTTCCCTTAATCCTGGATGATAAATAATCTCTGTTCCTAACTTGTGAGAGATCTGCTCCGACGTTTCTTTTGCTCTTTTTAAGTCGCTACTTAAGATAAGTTCTATTCCAGTATCCTTCAGTTTAATTGCCAACTTGGAAGCCTGTTCTTTCCCATATTCGGAAAGGGAAGTGTCTGTCTGTCCTTGTAATCTTCTCTCTCTGTTCCATTCTGTCTCACCATGTCGAATTAGAAAAAGTTGATATTCTTCTTTTTTCATAGAATAAATATGAGATTAGAAGAAGGTCCCAAACATCAAATGGACGACCTGTCCCAGGCCTAAAAATAGAACGGAGGAAAGAATGGAGGTTAAGAATATAATTTTATTCGCATCTAAGATCAGATTTGGGGCCAATTTTCGATCTGGATCGCCTAATTTTGGTTTCTCGCTTGGAATTCCCGAGTAATAATTCCGTCCCCCTAATTGGATTTTTAAGGCACCTGCTAAAGCCGATTCACAAAGTCCTGAATTGGGACTTGGATGCTTTCTGCCGTCTCGGATCATTATTTTAAAAGATCTTATGGGATAGAAACCTAAAATAGCGGAAGAAACACAAAGTAAAGGAGCAGTCAATCTCGCCGGAATATAATTTGCCAGATCATCCATTCTGGCGGAAGCCCAACCGAATTTCAGATAGGTGCTGTTTTTATAACCAAAGAGTGAATCCAAAGTATTAATAGAACGATAGAGCATCGCAAGTGTTGGCCCTCCCAGGGCTGCAAAAAAGAGCGGGGCAGTGACCCCATCCACTAAACTTTCTCCCACACTTTCCAGACCGGCTCTGACTATCTCAGGCTCTCCTAAATTCGCAGTATCTCTACCTACGATCTTTCCCACCATGATTCTGGCTTTTTCCAGATCATTTTCGTGAAGTGCAGAATACACATCCTTACTATGATCTAATAGATCTTTTAACGCGATACTTGTGTAAATGAAAAATGTGGATGCTAATTCTCCCAAAAATGGATGAAGGTGCTGTGACAATTTTATGATCATCCAAGGGAATATAAAGGAAATAGAATATATGGAAAATGCAGTGATAATGCCTGCAAATCTTTCGGAAGAGAAGTGTTTCCTTGTGGACTTCTCCATATATCTTGCAAGTTTTCCGATCAATCTAACCGGATGCGGAAAACCTTGCGGATCTCCAAAGCCCAGATCAAGCAGTAAAGAAGCGGGAAGGATCCAGATTGAGTTCATTTCAATCCTAAGATCCTATAAATTTCTGACATATTCACCGAGTTTCTGACCTCATCCGCTAAACGATCTAAATTGGTTTCCAATTCGTATTTAGCCTGTATTTTACCCAAGGGTCTCATTCCTTTTTTGAGCCTGATCTTATCTAAGAACCATCTCCTGAACTCGTCTTCGTCGAATACTCCGTGTAAATAGGTTCCCCAAACTCTATCCGAGATCCCTTGGTGGCCTAAACTTTCGCCGGAAATATTTTGGAATACGGATTTTGCATGACTCTCTTTAGTATTTCCGTGATGTATTTCATAGCCGGATACTTTTTTTCCGGATAGTAGATGGGTGCCTTCCGTTTGTTTTAGCAATTTCTCTTTTTCTAATACTGTTTTTACACCGATCAGACTTAAGCCTTCCGCAGAACCTAAATTACTTTCTATCTGAAAAGGATCATGAACGGATTCTCCCAACATTTGGTAACCTCCGCAGATTCCTATAATTTCCGTTTTTCCTTCTTTATGAAAATTTAAAATAGTTTCCGAGATCCCTGATTCTTTCAGATAATTCAGGTCCGTGATCACATTTTTGCTTCCGGGTAAGATTAAAACATCCGGATTTCCAATTTCTTCCTTTCTATGAGCGATCCTTACTCTTACATCCGGTTCTATTCTAAGAGAATCCAGATCCGTATGGTTGGAAATCCTAGGTGTATCTATTAGAACAATATCTATCCTGTCTCCCAAGGGGGAAGTATCGCTCAAACTTCCTGATTTGAATTCCAAAGAATCTTCTTCAGGAAGCCTTAGGTCGTTGAGAAAGGGAACAATACCGAATACACTTTTGCGAGTGGTTTCTTCTAAATATCTGATCCCGGGATCAAGTAGGCTCTTTATTCCTCTGAAACGGTTAATTAGAAAACCGGAAACTAGTCTTCTTTCCCATTCCGACATGGTTTCCATGGCTCCAACAAAAGATCCGAATACTCCTCCGTGATCTATATTGCCGACTAGTAATACTTTTGACTTGGCATATTCTGCCATTCTCATATTTACTATATCTCTGTCTTTTAAGTTGACTTCGGAAACTCCACCTGCTCCTTCTAAAATAACCATATCGAATTCTTCCGAAAGTGAGTCGTATGATTTTTTGACCTCGTCGAAAGCGCTCAATTTGAATTTCATATAGTCCCGGAAATCCATCGCTTCTACCGGCTTTCCATTTAAGATGACTTGGGAATCTTTTTCGCTAGAAGGTTTGAGAAGAATAGGGTTCATTCTATAGTCTGCTCTGATCTTGCAAGCCTGTGCTTGCAGCGCTTGTGCCCTTCCTATTTCCGCACCTTCGTAGGTCACGAAAGAGTTCAATGCCATGTTTTGGGATTTAAACGGAGCTACCTTGAAGCCGTCTTGGGTAAAGATTCGGCAGAACGCAGTGGTTAATATACTCTTTCCAACATTGGACGCAGTGCCTTGGAGCATCAACGCGGGCTTTGCTCGTTTTATCTTAGAAGGTTTTGGATCTTTTTTAAATACGGAATGAAAGGATTGTATGAGTTTTTCGTTTTCTTCCGGAGTTTTAACAGCAATTCTTATATAATTATTTTCTAATCCTTTAAAATTTTTGCAGTTTCGAATCCCGATTTTAAAGTCCTTAAGAAGAAGATACTCGAATTCCGAACTGTTATACTTTTGATCTAAAAATTCGAGTAGTATGAAATTCGCATTCGTATTATAAATCTGAAAAACTCCCAGATCTTCTAATTCTTTCTTAAAACCATTTTTCCATTCTGTAATTTTTTCTTTGGTCTTAAATAAAAACCCCTGGTCTTCTCCGAATTTTTCTATAATCGCCGCACTTAAACTATTTAGGGACCAGGTGGGAAGAATTTCCGAAACTTTGGACGCGATCTTGGGATCCGCTAATAAAAGTCCTATTCTAAGTCCTGGAAGAGCTAAAATTTTTGTCAAGGACCAGAGAACTGACAGGTTTTCTGATCTATAATTTCGAAATGAAAAGTCGCCTGGGCAAAAGTCTATAAAAGATTCATCTATTACGAAAAACGAATTTTTATATTCTGAAGAAATATTTAGTATCTTTTTTCTATCTAATAGTTTTCCAGTGGGATTATTTGGATGTCCTAATAGAACTAAGATTTGTTTTCCAAGATTCTTTTTGAGAATCTCTGCCAGTTCCTCGTAGTTCAATTCAAAATTCGATTCTTTTTGAAGGTGGATTTCCTGGATTTGTAGTCCGGTTAATTCGATACTTTTTTGATAATCTATATAAGAAGGTTGGGCTATTACTGCCAGATCGAATTTTTTGATCTTCGGAAGAATATGAATGAGTTCGGAGGCGCCATTCCCAAAAACAATTTCATCCTTTGGAATATTCCAATATTTTTCTAAAGAGATTCTGGCCCCTGTGTAGTTCGGATCTGGATAATGTATTAGATCACTGATCCTTGAATTGATCAATGGACGGACCCAGTCTGGGAAACCTAAAGGATTTAGGTTGGAAGAAAAATCCAAAATTCCAGAAGGATTTACTCCGGCAATAGTTGCCATCTTGAGTAGATTTCCTCCGTGTGATATTATATTCTCCGATTTCATAAACTAATATCCAAAGAAGGTTTGATCCGGATAGGGATCCCGCTAACTAAAAAATACACTTCATTTGCTAAAGAGGAAAAGGTTTGATTACAAATTCCTAATAGATCTCGGTATTGTCGACCTTCCTTGGTTTCCGGGACAAGGCCCATCCCGACTTCGTTTGTGACTATAAATACACTCTTCGTTTGTGAATCCAAGATATGCTGTCCAAGTTTGGTGCAAGTGTCTTTGATCTGCTCTTCGGTCAAATAAAGGTTTTTTCCGTTTGCATGGTACATCAAATTATTGATCCAAAGGCTTAGGCAATCTAATAGAACCACAGAGTCTGAAGGAATACTATCGAATACGGAAGAAAGTTCCGTTTCTTCTTCGATTGTATCCCAGTTGATTCTTTCTCGTTGGTGCCTTTGTATCCTTTCTTCCATTTCTGAGTCTACACGGGGACAGGTGGCAAGAAAGAATTTTTTTCCTTCTATAGAATTTGCTTTTTCTAATGCAAATCTACTTTTTCCGCTTCTACATCCGCCAGTGATCAAAACTATCCCGGCCATTCTGATCTCCTTAAAGAAGATGTCCTGATCATGTCAGTTAGAACTGCTTGCCCATTTTTGAATATATCTAAGTAAATAAGAGTAGAAGGAGCTATTTTGAATTTTGTATAAAATGAATATGGAAGACTTAAAAAAGAACAAAGTAGAAGGGATAGAATTCCTCCATGGCTTAGAATGAAGACGGAATGATCTGAAGTTGATAGAATATGATCTTTGAATACTTCGGCTCTTGTTTGGAAGTCATTTAAACTTTCTCCTTTCGGAAGTTGGAAAGAAGGGGAGAAGTCCGCGAATTTTTTTAAACTTTCTAAATTTGCTTCCGCAAGTTCCGAGAAGGATCTGCCTTCCCATTCTCCGAAATCTAGTTCCTGTAGTTCTTCTCTGAATTCCGGTTGTATTTCTTTAGGAAATCTTAATGCGTCGAAGGTTTCTCTACATTGTTTTGAAGGACTTATATATACTTTTCCTTTTAGAAATTTCTCTCGGATTTTTCCTTCAATTATTTGTATTTCTTTGATCCCTTCCTTTGAAAGAGAAACTTCTTTTCGCCCCAAATATCTACCTCCATATTCCGAAGGAATACTTGGGTGTCTGAATAAACATAAAGATTTTTTCATATATGAACAGACCTTGAATATTCCGGAAACAAGAGATTTCTTGCTCTTTTCCATTTGAGGATACCTTGAGCGACGGCTTTGTAAGAGGTTGCTCCAATTAGATGACCGAAGATCGTATGTTTCCCTGCGTAATCTATCCCATTGGGTCCAGTAGGAGAGATGACGCCGATACAATCTGTTCCAGTACCGGTCGCTAAATTGTTTTTGTTTTGTATATGGATCTCGGATTCTAAAACTGCTAGGGTCCTTGCCTCGGACGCTATGGAGATCGCTTCTATACTTGCGGAGAAGGTAAGTGCTTCTGAAGTTTGGACGAGTAAGTTGATTGTCCCTATTTTTTTATTTAGTTTGGGTGTATCTCCGACTCTAACAGCATTTCCTAAACCTACTGTTGCAATGGACCTAACATGTAAACCATTCAAACTTTTTTCTACTACGGAATGATCCAAGAGAGAAGCACTTGTCATAAAGCCCAAAACTTCTTCTTTTTCTCCTTTATCTACCAATCGATTTCTATAATATTCTTCCGGAATAATTTCGGGACTTAGATCTGTATTCGAAACTTTTAACCAATATACTTTATTTGTGGTTAAGTATCCTCCTCCCACTACTGCCCAGCTTAAGGAAGAGTGGGGTCTCGAAAGTTGGAGTTCCAACCAAGTTTCGGAAACTCCGATTTGATCTGTCGTAAAGAAGCTCAAACTTTAAATCTCCTGCAAGAGGCTAGAAAGTTTTTTGGAATTTCAGGATTGGAAGCCCAGTGCGCATGTACATAACTCGCCAAAACATTAGAGACAGTATAACCTTCTCTAGTAGTTTGATCTGACTTACGTTTTCTGATATGATAGGAGAATATCGACTCATCATCATTTTCTAAGATGAGATCGGAGTATCTGAATTGGTGCCCTCTGAAACGAATCCCAGCCTCTCCCAAGATGGTCCTTTTTTCCGTATAGGCTTCTACATACCCTAAACTTTTGAGCTTAGGGCCCATGATCGCCTTGCCTGGGATCAGACCTACCATAGGAAAACTTTGGCCTTCTATGTTTTGGATCTCGGAAGAAAGATACATCAATCCTCCGCATTCCGCATATATTGGCTTTTCTGAATTTGCAAAATTTTTGATATCTTCTATAAGAATTTTATTTTTTGCTAAACTATCTGCGAATAACTCCGGATATCCTCCCCCAAAGTATAATCCATCTACTTCCGGAAGTTTGGTATCTCTTAGGGGGGAGAAGAAAATCAGTTCTGCTCCATTCTCCCGTAATTTTTTGAAATTATCTTCATAATAGAAATGAAATGCTTCATCGAATGCTATTCCAATTTTGCAATCAGCGGTTTTAGTTTGGATTTCAGTTAGTCCTTCCGAGAAGATCGGAGCTGCGGAGTTAGAGATCTCCAGGATTTTTTCTATATCCAGCCATTCTTTAGCTAGATCTTTCCAGAAAGAAAGTTTTTCTTCCGTTAAGATATCAGGGCCGGCTGAATGAAGTCCTAAATGTCTTTCCGGGAAGGAATGCTCATAAGACTTAGGAAATCCTCCTAAAATTGGCAACGGAATACTTGCAGTTTCTATAATGGAAAGATGACTCTTACTTCCTAAAAAATTAGCGATAAAACCTTGGATAGGAACTTCAGAATCATGATTTTTGATACCTGACGCAATCGCAGAAAAAGTCCCAGCCATTCCTGACGCATCGATCAATACAACGGTAGGGACTTGTAGCCATTTTGCAATTTCTGCAGTGGAGCCTGCTTCCGAATTAGGAGAATGGCCATCGAATAATCCCATCACTCCTTCTATGATGGAAATGTCTGATCCTTGGCTCGCTCCTACAAAACTGGAAATTACGGAATCTTTTCCCATTAACCAGCCGTCCAGATTTTGGCATGTTTTTCCGGTAACGAATGAATGATAACCTGGATCCAAATAATCAGGTCCACATTTGAATACAGAAACTTTTAGACCTCTGGATTGTAGTGCCTTGGTCAGCGCTATTGTAAATGTGGTCTTTCCGGTTCCACTTCCTGTTCCGGAAATAAGTATTCTTGGTATTTTGATCTCTTGTATCATAATTTTTTAATAGTCTATCCCAATCTGTGCTGGGATCCCGTTTTTATAAGGATGTTTGGGAGATTCGATTTGGCTAACTAGGTCCGCCATATCGGTTAAAAGACTCGGACAATTTCTACCCGTAAGTATGATATGCAGATCGTTTGGTTTTTTGGATAGAACCTCAAAGACTTCTTCAGGAGTAAGCCATCCATAATGAAAAGCGTATGTTATCTCATCAAATATAAGTATTTTATAATTTTCTGAAAATATCATATCGCAAGATTTTTCCCACGCAGATCTGGCGGCCTTTTTGTCGCGATCTAGGTCATCGCTTTCCCAGGTGAAGCCGAGTCCCATTACGTGGAAGTCCAGATCGGCAATAGTTTTTGCAAATTTTCTTTCGCCTGTTTCCCATTTTCCCTTTAAAAATTGAACAACACCACATTTCATTCCTCTTCCTAATGCTCTGAATAGAATTCCGAGCGCAGCAGTGGTTTTCCCTTTTCCAGGACCAGTAAATACTAAAATCAGTCCTTTTTTATCAGTGGAAGAATTCATGTGGTTTCCGAAACGATCTGCTTCTTGTTGGCTTTTCTGAATTTATGGGAGAAGTCGGAAGCATAGAGTCTGGAGTCAGCAAAATCATGGCAGTCCAATACTTTACCCACGAAGATGATCGCTGTGGCTGTGATCTTTTCTTCTTTTACCTTAGATACTATGTTTTCTAAGGTCCCAGTAACTATCTTTTGTTCCGGCCAAGTGGCCTTTTGAACGACCGAGACAGGACAGTCCTTACCATAGTGAGGGATCAGTTCTTCTGTAATTTTACGAATATGTAAAACACTTAAAAAGAATACTAAAGTTGCTCCAGTCGATGCAAATGTTTCCAGCTTTTCTTTTTCCGGCATAGGAGTTCTTCCTTCTGCGCGAGTAATGACCACGGATTGAGACACTTCCGGGAGAGTGAGTTCCTTTCCTAACATTGCAGCCGCAGCGGTAAAAGAAGAAACTCCCGGAACGATCTCATATGGGATTCTCAGCTCATCCATTTTTCTCATCTGCTCTGCTGTGGAGCCGAATATGGATGGATCTCCCGTATGGACTCTTGCAACATCCAGGTCCTTCTTCTTGGCATCTTCTAAGATGGAAATTATATCTTCTAAAGTCATTTTAGAAGAATCTAATACTGTTGCAGCCGGATTTGCCCTCTCTATTACTCTTTGTGGAACAAGGGACCCTGTATAAAGAACAATAGGGCAGGTTTCCACGAGTCTTGCACCTTTGATTGTGATCAGATCCGGATCTCCTGGTCCTGCGCCAATGATATAAACTTTCATAATAATACTCTCAATCGCATTTTAAAATATTATCCCTGAAGGTGGACCAAACTTGTTTGGGAGAATGTCCCAACCATCTTGCATCCGTATATTTCCTATTTTCCCAGAGAATTTTTTTGCTATTATCTAAAACGTAGTTCCAAAGTCTTTCGCTGACGGATGAATTTCTATAGATGGAGAATAGCTCGTAAACTTCTTCAGGCGAAGTTTCCGAAGGAAAAGAGATCAAAACGTCGAAATGGATTTGGGAAACGATTTCCTGGTCTCTAATTTTCAGTTCTATCCATTTTCGGTCTTGCTCGATCGAATTAGAAAATCCGAATGTTTCAAGCTCGGTAGGTCGTTTTAATTTTCCGATTAAATAGTAATTCTCATCATTTTTATAAAGAATCGCTCCGCCTAAACGTCCTAAATACTGGATTTTCTCTTCGGATCTTAATTCTAAGATCTGTGATTCCTTTTTCTTAGGAGAAACTTCTAAAAATTGTAATGCCTTTAATGCGGTGGATACGGAAGAATCTTGGGGTTCGATTACTTCTTCTTTTTCTCGTTCGAAAATGGTGGTGCTAGTTTTTACGAATGCACCTTGTATTTTAGTGATATTTAGATTTGGAGAAGCGGATCCTTTTTCGATCCTGCTTGCCAAATCGTTTTCCGTTCTTAAGGAAACTGCTCTATTTTGTCCGGGTTTTAATGATCCGTCTTCTAAAGAATATTTGTTTCCGTAGCCTCTGGGAGTCACAAAGAAACCTTCATAGACAAAGGACTGCGAAGATCCGATGATAACTGTTGTATTCATTCCGATCTCGAATTCCAAAAAATGATCTAGATCGGAAAATTGAATATTCTCTTGTCTGCGATATGCGCTCTTTACGAGTGCGACCGGGGTTGTTCCAGGTCTGTATTTTTTTATGATACGAGCAGCTTCTACAATTTGTCTTTGTCGTCTACCAGAGGCAGGATTGTAGAGATTGATCACAAAGTCTCCTTTGGCTGCGGACTCGATCCGATTTTCGATAACAGTCCAAGGAGTCAAAAGGTCGGAGAGGGAGATCCTGGCGGAATCGTGAACCATGGGAGCTCCTACAAGAGAACCGCATGAGCTGTCTGCGCTAATTCCTGGGATCATTTTTATCTCAGGAGAATCTCCCTTTTTCCAACCTGTATTTCTTAAAACTTCAAAAACGAGACCTGCCATTCCATAAACGCCTGCGTCTCCCGAGGAGATCAATGTCACTGTCTGTCCTGACTTCGCAGACTCGACTGCAGTTTGGGCACGAGTGATCTCTTCTGTCATTCCTGTGCGGGTTACTTGTTTTCCATTTAGATGATGTTTTACTAAATTGATATAGGTAGTGTATCCTATTATAGAATCTGCTTCTTTGATGGCAGATAACGCGGCAGGGGTGATATGAGAATCATTTCCCGGTCCTATCCCTACAATATTCAATTTCCCTTTTGGAGTTTCGTTCATACTGTCTCCAAACGTTCTATGGGGCTTTCTGACCTGCTCGCAAATTTGATCCTTGAGATAGCGACGGTTAGATTTTTTCCGACATCCGTTTCTTTGTATTTCTGTTTTGTTACGAGTAATTTTTCTGAACCGGAAAGAAGAAGGGACGCAGCTTCGCTTACGGAACGAGTTCCCACATATTCGGAAGCCGCTTTAGAAATTTCTGAAATTCCCTCCACTTGGTCCAGTTTTTCAGCGGGGAAGGTTATAAATTCCCAGCCATATTTCTCGGAAATTTCTAAAAATGCAGGTTCTTCCTTCTTTGCATCGACACTTGCAATTGCCTTTATACTTTCAAAAGATAGATTATATTCTTTTAATACCTTTGTAATCCCGTTCTCAACCACTTCTGTGGGAATTCCCTTATCGCATCCTAAGCCTAATACCAAGGATTTGGGTCTGTATATCACTGAATTTGAATATATTTCCGGAGTTTCTGCTTTGATATCTGTTCGATCGCTTACAATTAATAGAATTTCATAATCTTTGGGATTCGTATTCTCTAAACTAATAGAGTATTCTACACCCTTGGGGAGATCTTTTTCCAAGGGCCAAAAATTTGGTTCACCCGTCTCTTGTACGAATAAAACCTTAGTTTCATTTACTACTGCAGCGCAGGCCCGGGTTACATTCCTGTCCTGATCCTCAAGTGTCCAACCCAGTTCTCTTCCTAAAATATCCACGGTCAAAGTTCCTGAAACATCGGAAGCGGTCGTGATCACCGGAATGTTTTCTAAGAGATCAGAAATTTTCTGAGTAAAAAAGTTCCCTCTTCCAACATGACCTGATAAAACGCAGATAGTGAACTTTGCTTGGTCATCTATACAAAGAACTGCGGGGTCCGTTTTTTTACTGACCAAAAGAGAGGAGATCATTCGGACAACAGCGCCTACGCTGATCACAAAAATATGGCAATCGTACTCCATAAAAGTTTCTCTCAATGTTGGTTCCATTGGAAGAGTTAAAAGTTTAGAGTCTTTCGGAGCTTCCGAAATGAATTTAGGAGAAACAAATAGATCCGCTTCTTTTAAGGAATGAAATAATTCTTTCCCTGTCTTTAAACCATGCTTGGTGATTACATAAATTGCGTAAGGTTTTCTACTCTGAATCATCAGAAATACCTCTTAGTACGCCTTTTCGTCTACGGATAGAAATGACAACCATGGAAAAGTAATCGCAGGTTTCGTTCTTGATGGACTCTATATTTTTTACGATCCTCTGACGGTCTGTGGTTCCATAAGAAACGTAAGTTGCATTTTCTAACATATTCTGCTCTTTTAATATTCTTATCAATTCAGGAACTACCTGTCCTACCTTGGTCAGAACGATCGTATCAAAATCTTGGATGAGCTTTTCTAGATCTTCCAACCCGTAGGTTGCAGGAAGGACACAAAATCTTTCTCTACCGTCTGCGAGAGGAGTGAGTAGACTTGCAGGTATTGCGGTAATGGAAGACACTGCCGGAACAATTTCAATTTCGATGCCTGGCCATCTTTCGGGAGCTTCTTCCAATAAATAACTCCAGGAGCTGTACACAGAAGGATCTCCTTGTGTGATGAAAGCAACATCCAAACCTTTTTCCAATCTTAGGCCTATTTCTTTGAATGCCTTATCCCAAGCTGGGACTAAGATATTCGGATCTTTGGTCATAGGGAAATGTAAGAATAATTTCTCTTGTGTTTCATTTTCTTGAACAACAGGAGAGCATACTCTCCAAGAAAAAGAAGGAAGCGATTCACTACTTTTGGGAATGGCGAGAACAGGAACAGAGTTCAGAACGTGGACAGCTCTGAGGGTGATTAGATCGGTTGCGCCAGGACCCACACCGACCCCGTATAGTTTTCCGTATTTTGTTTTTACATTCATAAAATGTATTACGATTTCCTAATTTTAAAGATATGGATCGGATTTAATGCCTCATATCTGAGATAATCGGCGAGTTTTTGTCCTCTGGAGATATTGATGAGGCTCACTTCTGGGATTAGGTCCATGTCCCTGAATGTCTTATAAGCTTCGGAAACATTATCTAAGGTAATCGCGTTTGCTACCAAACATCCGCCTGAGCCTAATCTTTCCCAAGAGAGTTCTATGATCTCTTTCATGTTTCCCTTGGAGCCCCCTATGAAAACACAGTCTGGAGAGGGGAGGTCGATCAACGCTTGAGGAGCTTTTCCATGTATTAAAAAAACATTATCCGTTTTATGGCTGAGAATATTTTGTTCGCAGATCTCGATTCCTTCCGGATCCACTTCAATCGCATATACTCTTCCTTCTCTGGCGATCCTTGCCGCTTCAATCGAAACTGCTCCTGAGCCTGCTCCAATATCCCAAACCACCGAATCTGCTCGGATTTCCAAAGCAGAAAGAGAAAGTATTCTGACTTCTTTTTTCGTGATCAGTCCTTTCTTAGGAAGACGTTTGGCATATTCTTCTTCTCCTAAAAAAGGAAGAAGTGGAGAAGGTTTCCAATTCGGATCTTTTCTTAGAAGAATTAATACATTTAAGTCGGAAATATTTTGGGTCTCCGCCAAGGTTTCCAATTCGAATTCACGGACCTTCTCCTCTTTTCCTCCCAAATTTTCACATACGAATGCTTTCCATTCTGTTTCAGAATAATGTAATAGATATTTTGCGATCTTAGAGGGGGAGTTTGACTCGTCTGTGAGACAAGCGACCTTGGATATACAATGTAATTTTGTAATGAATCCCTCGATTGGTCTGCCATGTAGGGAAATAAATGAGGCATCGTCCCATTTGACAGCAATTTTAGAAAAAGCGTTTTGGATAGAACTCGGAGCCGGAATGAATTCTACATGATCCTTTCCTACTTTTTTTAAGATCAGATTTCCGATTCCAAAAAAAAGAGGATCCCCCGAAGCAAGGACGCATATCGTATGCTCCGCAGAAAGTTCTGCAATCTTCTCCGCAGTTCGAACCACATCATTTTTGATAATGATCCTTTCCCCATCGAACTGTGGGAAAAAGTCCAGATGCCTTTCTCCGCCCGCAAGAACTCTTGCTCTTGCGACAGCACCCATCGCCTTACTGGAAAGTCCGACGCAGCCGTCGTCCCCAATCCCTATAACGGTAACAGCTTTCAAAATTTCTTCTCCGTAGAAAGAAGTAAGAGTGCATGTATGATGGAAACTGCGATGGTGCTCCCTCCCTTCCTTCCTCTAGTAAGTATGTAAGGAATGGAAAATTCGGATTGGAATTTAATATCTAATAATGCTTCTTTTGATTCCGCGGCGGATACAAATCCTACGGGAACTCCAATCACGAGAGAAGGTCGTGCACCTTCTTCTTGCACGAGTCTTACGGTCTCTAAAAGAGCAGTAGGTGCATTTCCAATCGCGATCACACTTCCATTCAAAAGTCCTAAATTAGCGGCCTTGCGCATGGACTCTATTGCTCTTGTTGAGTTATTTTCCTTCGCTCTATGGATCACTTCCGGATCACTGATGAAACTATAAGTTCTACAACCATAAGCGTCCAAACGTTCTTTGTTTAAACCTGCGATGATCATCTGAACATCACAAATGATCGGGCATCCATTTTTCAAAGCTTGGATGCCGTCTCTAATCGCATTTTCTTGGATCTTTGTTAGATCCCTATATTCAAAATCCGCAGTAGCATGTATGATCCTTCTAACAACTTCCCAGTCACCCGGAGGATGAGGATGATGTCCCGCTTCTTCATCTATGATGGCAAAGGAATTATTTTCGATTTCCCTTCCTAAAGAAGTCATTTGTCGCATATCGTTCATTTATTCCGCTTCTCCTTTGATTCCCCAGCCTTCCGGAGCCTCGAACTTTCCTAAAAGTGTTCCGTCAAAATCCACCATATAAGTGGAAACTCTTAAACCTAATCCGTGTTTAGAACAATTTTGGGAAACGATCTCGCAGATCCTGGTAGTGATATGAAAATGCCCGGATTCTTTACAAATATCTAATACATGTCTTGCTGTATTCGCCGCTTCTATACTGGAACAAACCGTTTCAGGGATTTCTAAAGTTCTTGCGATATTTGCAAGCATCTTAGTATTTACAGAAGATCCTCCTCTATGGGTCATCATTACGCCATCAGCCATCTTTGAGAGTTTTCCGATCATTCCCACTATGACCACATGGTGGATATCTTCTTTGATTGCAGTTTTGATCCCTGTTCCAATAAAGTCGCCGACTTGTATAAATGCGATTTCATTCATATTAGGAAGAAGGTCCATTGCGAACTTTTCGGACTTTCCTCCCGTAGTTAAGGTGATAGTTTGTTCTCCGTATTCTCTTGCGACTTGTATCGCCTGTATTACACTTGCCTTATATGCCGCAGTGGAATACGGTTTTACGATCCCAGTGGTGCCTAGTATGGAAATTCCCCCGATCAATCCCAGACGTTCATTCATTGTTTTTTTGGCCATCTCTTGGCCGCCTGGAACGCTGATGGTTACTTCTGCGCCTGAAAATGTGGAGCCTATCAATTCTTCTAAGATCATTTCCGTAATATTCTTTCTAGGCACCGGATTGATTGCAGGCTCTCCTATTTCTAAACCGAGTCCCGCTTTGGTAACTACTGCTACTCCTTCTCCACCTTTTAATACGATTTTGTTTTCTTGGTTAAGTTTTACTTCTGCAGTTAACTCCGCTCCATGAGTACAATCCGGATCGTCTCCTGCGTCTTTGATGATACTACAAACAGCGCTATCCTCGGATATCTCACAACGTTTTAGTTCGAAAATGACTTTTCTTTTATTTGGAAGAGTAGTTTCGATTTCCTTAATAGTTTGGCCTAAGATCAGAACTCGGGTGGCTGCTTTTGCCGCTGCGGCTGAGCAAGCGCCCGTAGTAAAACCTTCTCTTAGCTCTTTGGTTGCCATTTATACTCCGAGGCTTAAGTTAGGAGCAGGATTTCTCTGAGTATTAAAGAATGCTTCCATTCCTATCCTGGATTCTAATGTTCCCAAACGGACCAGTTCGGATCTTACTTCTCTAATAATATTTCCATCCCCGCTTAAAAATGCATTCTCCGGAACGGTGCAGTCTCCCAAAATCGATTTCAAAATTTCTAATACAGTTGAGATCCTATTTGGATCGGAAACGGAAGGGATCTGGAATATGTTCGGAAAATTTGAAGTCCCTTTGAAAAGATTTTTTAATTCTTTTTCAGAAAGAAAATCATCCTCTTTTGTTTTGAACCAAACAGCTGTTGTGCTATCTAAACGGCCTGAAAATTTTTGGGAAAGAAGAAGTCCCGCAAGAGAAGTGATCCCAGTATCCGTCGCCAGAATAAGAGAAAAACCGGGAGAAGGCCATGTTGGATCTCCTACAAATTTTCCCCAAGGCCCTGAATATTCTAATTCGTTTCCTAATTTCAATTCAGGAAGGATGCTAGATGCTTTTCCGGTACCTAAACGTTTAACGCAGATCTGAAAAGAATCCGTTTTGGAATCGGAAGACAGAATAGAATAGGCCCTCTTGATCGGTTTTCCTTCGCTATCGTTCCCAGTATTTAGAATAACGTATTGTCCTCCTACAAACTCAAAAGGAGATCCATCCGATCTTTCAAAACAGTAAATATCAGACGAAGGACTTACATTTTCCTTATGGACTAATTTGAGAAGTTTTTGGTTCAATGTTCCTCCTAAGACGGGTAGATCTCATGCACAAAGTCGTGCATTTCTTCTAAATCCAGATATAAGGTTTGGAATGCTTTGGCGGAATTTTTCAGATCGAGTTCCACTTTTTTTGTAAGGATGAGAAGAGAAGTATAATATCCCGATTTAGGATCTTTTGGTGTAAGCCCTGAAATTTTTTGTTCTAACTCGACCAAGCTTGCTTCGAAAAATCGGATCAGGTCCTCAAAATTATTCGCATTCGTCAATGATTGGATCGGTCCGGGGTAAGAAAGTGCTTCCGTTCCTATTTCATTTTTTTCATGTTGGATCACCGATTCATCCTTGATGCCAAGAACATTCATCATTCCTAATCTTAAAGCCGCAATTTCATGACATGCCATACTATATTCCTATTGCATAATATTATCAACTAAACGGGAAACCAATCTATCCTGTAAAAGATGCTCGGAAACCAGATCCTCTGCATCGTCGACGCTTACTTTTTGGTACCAAACTCCGTCCGGATAGACTACTACTACGGGACCTTCTCCGCATCTTCCCATACAAGAAGAACGGGAAATTTTAAAATCCAAATGTTTTCCCTGTACTTTCAAAATGGATCTTATCCGAGACACTAGGGCAGAACTTCCTTTGCTTGCGCAGTCTATATTCTCGCAAACAAATATATGTTTTTGTAAATTACGATGAGGGAATATATGTGGAGCTGCTTGGTTATGAGTTTCCAAATGACGGATACTCCAAAGAAGAGCCTTCAAACCTCCAACCTTTTTAGAAAGACCTGGAAGTTGTGCCCTGTATTCGCAGGTATCACAAGGAAGAGAGAATTTCCCGGAAATACAATCTTGGATCCTTTCATCCATAACGGAGAATAGTTCCGGATCCGGGCCAAGGTAGGAAGATAGCTCAGTTTTGATCCAAGGGAATTTTTCGGAGAAGTTTTGTACTAAGGAGGAGATCTTTTGGATCAACTTACCACCGAACAAAAAGTAGGGGACCACCAGAAGTTTTTCCGGTCTCAACTTGGAAGCCATCTCCAAAGTATCTTGAAGAAGAGGGCTGGTGATCCCTATGAAGGAGGGAAGAACAAAGGAGAAATGATTCCCTTCTTGGAATAATCGAACCGTTTTATAAAAATCGCCGTTTGCATCCGGATCAGAAGATCCTCTGTTTACAATGATCACTCCAGTTTTAGAAGATTGTTCTTTATTCGGAGGTAAAAATTCTTCTGCACGTTTTCTGAGTAAGGATACCATCTTAGAATGGATGCCTAAACTATTTGTTATTTTGAAAGAATGGTTAGGAAACTCCGACTTGATCCTATCCAGAACGATTGGAATATCATTTTTTATATGACCGGAAGTATATAAAAAAAGAGGAAATATAATAATATTAGAATATTCTTCGCTAAGTTCTCTCAGCGCAGTTTCAAGATCCGGTTTCGCTAATTCCACATAAGCGTGGGAAATTTTTAGATCTGGGCGGGTAAGCGAATAGGCCTCAACCAAGGAAACAAATTCCAAATTGGAATTTTCTTCCCTGCTTCCATGACCCAACACCAATACCGCGAGTTTAGGTTTCATTTGAATCCCAATACCTGTTTAGGTTTCCAGAGTAGAAAAAATAAAGACGATAATAAGAACCAGAAGATCAGATTTGTGAGAAGGGTTGTATATTCGAATTGAATTCTTAATTCTTTCGGCGCGGCAAAGTCCTCGGAAATTTTAGGAACTCCAAGGTAAAAGGGAAAACCTACAAAAAATAGGGCCGTTACTATTGCTAAGGTCCATTTTAATAGATTACGAATTTTTAAATAAGATAGAATGGTCTGAGACCCCAATGCGCCTGCTAAACTAGAACCGACACAAAGATACCACCAGGCCTGTCTTTCCGGATAGTCGTAAGCACCCGAGGCTCTACCTGGCAATTCGGGAGGAAGTCCTAAAAATGGGATCCCGAAGAAGATTAAAAATCCTCCGATAGTAAATAGAATACTTAGGATGATTGCCTTGGATAAGGATAGACTTTCAAAGAATCCGTTTAGAGGAAAGAAGGCAATCCAGATCGAGAGCAAAACTCCAAAAGAAATCCCTAATAGAGTAGAGCCGACGATAGTTCCCAAATTTCTCTTTTGAAAAAGACCTCCGCTCACAATTTCATCGGAAGTGTTAGTCTGTGCTTTCGCATGGGAATGAGTTTCTCCATGCCCATTAGAGTGGATATGCGTTTTGCCAGTATTTGAATTTTCAGATATGGATATGGATTTGGATTTGGATTTGGATTCAAACTTCTCTGCTTCTAAGATCAGCGGAAGATTCCATACACAAACCAATATCCCCAAAACGAAACCGGATACTAGGCCGACTAATAATCCGGTCTTTAAAAGATCAGAAAATCCTGATCTTAATGGCATGGAAATCCCGTGGAATGTCTGATATCATGGAAAGTATCGTGCAAATACACCATGGGTTCCAGGCCTACTACATAGATCATAGAAAAGGCAAGGAATACGGATAGAACCAGAATAGAACCTCGAAGCCATAATCTGGCTCTCGAAATATCCTTCGAAACGGAGATCGAGCGCATAAAAATCCCTCCTAAGAGATCTTCACCTAACAAGATATAAACGATATCTAGGTACAAAAGATTGCGCCTAAGCATCGTACGAACAAAATTAATTTGAGTTTAGTTACGGCCCGTCTTACATCCGAGACTGGATCACGTAGCTTCAGGATTTTTGTAAGGTCGTTTTCTGACTCGAGATCGTCCTACTCAGCACGTCTTCCCAGGTTTTACACCCAGTGACATCTTGTGCCTTTTGTCCCTCTTACAGCGGCGGGTACCGTGACGGAATTGCACCGTCTTCCCATAGATGAGACCATCTATGTTCCTACAAAAATTGTCTGAAATTTTAGGATCTATTTAGTTGAGTAATTTTGTATAGCCTTTTATTTCGCGATCGAATAAAAATATATGCACAACGCTTATACTTTCTGTTTTTTCTTGTCCAGTCTGGACTGAGCCGCTTTTAATTCCGAATCCGTAAGTTTAATACTGAATTCTGGAAAATGCCTGAATAGAAAATATTGGAGCCAAGAATCCCAGCCTGTGTATCCGATAAATTTTGAATTCGGGATCCATTTCAGAATTGCCTTTGCGACAGAAATGATCGAATGCACTCTATTTAATGCGGAACCCATTTCTATTTCCTTACTCAATTCAGGTTTGTCGGTATTCTCCTTTTCCAAACCTGGAGTGTCTGTAGTAGGTGGAAGAAATAATTTTACCTTCACTCCATGAAGCATCATCTCTTGGCGGAAACCTTGTGCAAAACCTACGATCGCAAACTTACTCGCTGAATAAGCTCCGTAACCATAGATGGAAAAGAATGCCAAGGTAGAGGCTAAGAATACGATCTCTCCGCTTTTTTGTTTGGCAAAATGGTCGCTAAATGCAAGTGCGCTGTTCACATGTCCAAAATAATTCACATCCATTAGGTTTCTGTAAACTTCGTCATCTAGGTCGGAAGCTTCTCCTGCTTTTGCAAAACCGCTGCTGCAGATCAAAAGGTCTAATCCTCCTAAGGTTTGGATTGCCTTTTTGGCTTCTTTTTCTAAAGCTTTCTTATCTGACACATCCAAAACTGCGTATCCAAAGACTGCTGTTGGAGCTCCAACAGCCTTCAATTCTTGGACTGTTTTTTCTAAGTTAGATTTTCCTCTGGCAGAAACGATTACACTTGCTCCTGCCTTCGCTAATTCGATTGCAATTCCTTTGCCTATGCCTGCGGAACCACCTGTTATAAATGCTTTTTTACCTTTGTATCTGCTGAATGACATGTTGAAAAATTCTCTTCGATGCGGGCAAGATTTCCCTTTTTAGAAAACTATTCAATCTAATTCGAAACTTTTTACGCAAAGAATTCGAGAACTTGTTCCAAAATCTTAAATTCCAGGTTTTGGTCCTAAAACAAATCTTGCCTTTTCATTCCCGTGATACTGAATACGGGAGAATTCAAGGCTCCAACAATGCAGGACATACCTTTTCTGGAAAATCTAAGGAAGAAGATCCCAAGTTTAGAAAAGAATTGGGATCGTTATACTTCCATGTTAAAAGAAAGGAAAGTCCCGGCAAAAACCGTGCTCATCAAAAGAGGGGTTTATACCAAAAACATTTTCATCGTTAAAAAGGGATGCTTACGGTTAAAATTCGAAGATAAGGGCAGGGATATCACGATCGCATTTTTTCCAGAGAACCGAGCAATCACTTCTATTCATAGTTATAGAGGAACTTACAAAGACAGTCAATTGAGTGTGGAGAGTATAGAACCGACAGAATTATTGATCCTGAGCGGAGAAGATGCAGAGATCATATATAAGGAGAATGAAGAAGTTCGGGGTTTTTTATTGGAGTATGTTGCTGAAAGGTTTGATACGTATATGAATTTGTTTTTGTCCAGGATCAGGGACAGTCCGGAGCAAAGGTATTTAAATTTGATCAAAGAACAACAAGACATCGCGAATCGTATTCCTCAGCATTATATCGCTTCTTTTTTAGGGATCACCCCTGTGTCCTTAAGTAGGATCAGAAATAGGATCTGGAAGGAACAAAAATAGATTTTTTACAAAATCTTATAAACGGAAGAATGTTCCGGATTTATTCTAATCCAAAACTGGGAGGTAAACTGAAAATTTCGTACCGGACCCAAGCTCACTTTCTACCTTGATCTTTCCTTTATGATTTTCTAAAATACCATAAACGATAGAAAGGCCTAATCCTGTTCCTTTTCCGGGTTCTTTCGTAGTGAAAAACGGATCAAATATTTTACGGATGGTTTTTCTATCTATCCCGGTTCCGCTATCCAAAATTTCAATCACCGCAGTCTTTTGGGATTGCTCCGGAGAAATAAAATCTCCTTCTTCCATTCTTAATCTTATGGAAAGTAATCCGCCGCTTGGCATGGCGTCTTTCGCATTTAAGAATAAATTCAGAAAAACCTGATGGATCTGATTATGATCCGCTTGGACCAGGATCGGATCTTGTGGAAGATCGGAAATAACTCGAATTGATTTAGGAAAGGTAGAAGCAGCTATATGGACCGCCTCTGAGAGTAGATCATTTACGATAGAAGGTTTAAGATCCGATTCTACCTTTCTTGCCAGGGTTAAAAGTTGTTTTATTAATGAAGAACCCCTTTCCGCAGTTTTTTTTATTATTTCAGAATATTGTAAGATCTTTTCAGGGTGTTCTGCATTCTTTTGTAAGAGAGTAGTGTAGCCTAAAACGACTGTTAGAATATTATTAAAATCGTGGGCCACTCCTCCGGCAAGGGAACCGATCGATTCCATTCTTTGGGAATGTATGAGTTGTTTTTCTAATTCATGGTGTTTGGTAATATCTTGGAACTGGATCGCAAAATAATTCGGATTTCCTATTTTGTTACGTATCAAAGTCACATCGATCTGGACCCAAAGATGATGTCCGTCCTTATGGATGTATCTTTTTTTCCTTTTAAAAGTAGAAGCCGGACCTTTTAAAAATTGGTCTCTGGATCGAATATCTTCTTCTAGATCGTCCGAATAAGTAATAGATTCGAAACTCATTCCGACCAATTCGTTTTCAGAATAACCTAAAATTTGAGAAAGCGCTGGATTTGAACTTATAAATCTTCCTTCCAAAGATACGATCGCAAATCCGTTTGGAGAATGGTAAAGTATGTTCTTGAACTGGGCCGCTTGGCAGAACCATTCATCCCATCCCATCTCCTTAGGTAAAAAATCCTTCTCCAAAAAACCGGAGGGCTGGTTTATTTTTGGAGGAATTTCATCGCAGTTTTGCATAACCTTCTCTTCCATAATCTTTCTGACAGAGAATGAGAAGGTTTTCGTCTTAACTATTGTTAATAAATTATGTATCCGTTTTAAAGTCCGTAAATGGATAAATCATAGTCTAACTTAATCTAGAGAATAAGTAGATCTCACACTTCTTTGAAAAAAGAAAGGAGAGGTCGAAAATTCGACCCCTCCTAAGGAAAGGATTGCCTTATAGGGAGGCGGAGACCATGAGATAAAAGAATTTAGAAGTGTCGTCGAATGTGTATCTTTTGTCTGGATCGGAAGCAAAAGGATTCGTCCTTTCGTTTCCAATCGCTTCTTTCGCCTTCACGAGGGAAAGCCCCATCCAGATAGAAACGGAATCAGTGTAATTATAGATCCAAGTGAAATCGTATTGATAGAATAACCTTCTTCCTAATCTGGAATTCTCATAAGAGAACTTATCGTTGGAATAGTTTTCTGTGCTTGCTCCTGTATTCGGAACTCCCGAAACTTTATACCAAGCATCTTGCAGATTTGCCTTTTGGGTATCGTAGATTGCAAACACGAACATTCCGTATTCCGTTTTGAGATTCGCTCTGATCGAATAGGATTTTATATTCTCGAAGCCAGCTATTAAGGATTGCCCATTCATAGTATTCCAGTTCGGAAAAGAACCTGCGATCTGAGGGAATAAACTCTGCCAAGTGCCGACCTTTGAATCGGATCTATTCGGATCTCCCGATGCATAAGTGTATCCTAAGCCTAGACGGATCCAATCATTGACCTTGATCCCGGTGTCCAAAGAGAGAAATCTTGTGTCATACTGCACCTTCTCCGTATAAATATTCTTACCGTTAGCGGCCTTTTGATCTAAGATGTCCCAATCCGCTTTTACTCTGTCCCCGGTCATTCCCGATTGCCATGCAGATTCTATGGTCCAGTCCCAAATCTTTCCGGCGGGTAAAAGGTTATTATTCGTTCTATTGGTGAATCTAAAACCTGTAGTCAATAGATCGTCTCTTTGTTTCAAACGATCATCAAAGTCGGTAGGATTCGGATTTGGGATCCATTTTTTAGAAACTCCGAACGCATATAGATCCAGATGAGCTTCCTCTCCAAACTTGATCGTATTATAAGCACCGAAAAAGTATGCCTGATCTATTGAGCCTTTGGATCTTCCATTACTTGTGGTCAAACCGTAAGGAGCATCGTATTGATTGGATAAGATTGTCCCAAATACATGTGATCTAAACCATTGAGAATCGTGCACAAATCTGACCCCATCGAATGCAAAGCCGGTATGAAGCCAATTTAACGGACCGACAATTTTCAGATCCCCAAATGCAAATACCTGTCTACCTACTAAAACGGAAACAGGAAGTTTATCAGTTTTTTTGAATACTATATAAGCTTCTCTAATATCAGTATTATTCCTGATGTTCGTATTATTAGATGTAGTTGGAGTCAAAGTGGTTCCGGCGCCAGTACTGAGTCCGTAAGTCCAGTTGCCGGCATTCTGAGGGGTCTGGCTTCCGCCCCAAAGTCTGCTATCCTGGAATGTAACTTTGATCGCATAATAGGGAGAAGGATCGAATAAGAACCAAAGCTGAGTGTTCTGTCCTACAAAAGAACTATAGTCATCCGTCTTTTTGTTGAAGTCAGGATTCTCTCTGGATTCGAATCTAGGACGCACAGAAACTCCTAGTTTTAGATTATCCAACCAAAACAGATCCGATTTTTGAGTATCTTTCATCTGTTCAGGAGTGACCAGAAGAGTTCTAAGATGATCTACAGGAATATTTCCTTTCCAGGGAGAGTTGTATTTAGGTTCTTGCTTCTTAGTTTTAGGGTCAGGACTTTCCGTCTTGTTCGTATCCGAAGAAGAAGGGAGAGGGTTCTGATTTGTTTCCTTCGCATTTTTATTCGGGTCTTCTTCCGAATACACGGGAATACCAATAACGATAGTTATTAAGAGAAATAGGAAATTAAGCTTTAGTTTCGGGAACGTATACATTCAAGAGCAGCCCACAGTAAAAGTATCTTTCCAAACCTTATAGCAATTAGTGTGCCAATATGGGAAAAATATATGAATGTTGAATAAAATGGCGGATAGGATCGATCTGCTGAAATTTGGATCGAGTGCTCTCTTTTTAATACGATTCAAATATGAGCGTACTGTAGAATATGAGTACGTTTTCTAGGAAAATTATTTCTGTAGTATCTTCGACGGCTCCGAATAAGAATAAATACATGCTTGTTTGCACTATTTATAGAAATAATAATACATTGGCATAAAATTTGCTTATTGAGAAATGATGTCTATATTCAGTTTTTTACGGAAATTGAATCCGTAATGCTCTATCAATTCCAATTCGAGTTCGTTATTGAAGCGAATAATACTCTTGGCGGTTTCTTCGAGTGAAACTAGCAATGGACCTTTTCTTCCTTCCTGGATCTCTTTTTGTAGATTCCAGAAGTATTTGCTATATTGGAGAGCCTTCTTCTTATCCGCTTGTTTACTTTCGAAAACTCTTTTGTAGATCGAAATTAATTCGCTCGGAGTTTTTATATTTATATCTACTTTTTTTAATTCGTAAGAAAAGTCGGGATCATTTCCGTTTTCGGAGGCTAGTTTTGTTTTTGAGATCACTGAAGGGAGAAGTTTAGAAATGTCTTCATAGATTGGAAATGCGGCAAAGATCCAATTCACAAGATTTAAGCAGGAAAGTTTTGCAGGAGATCTTTTGTATTCCGCCCAGACTTCCTCTAAAAAATCCGCTTGGGAATAGAAAAAAAACAAAATTTCATGCTCGTTCTTCTCTTTCATTTTTTGGGTATGAGCCTGGGGGACCGTTCGTATCCAAGGAATACTTTTTCTTTATATGCAGGATAAATGCCAGATCTAAAAAAGAAAGACAATTCGTTTCTGATCACTCTGAATCCTAATTCCAGTGTGTATTCTTCATTTCTTGGTTGGATGGAGCCGGGTTGACCTTTACAATATGAGTTTGTCGAAGATACTACATTGCAGAAATTCTATACAAACTGCCTTGGATCTAAGGATGAAGGAGTTCCTTCCCCTGGAAAACAGATCCAGGACGCCCGTATTTGGCCTGTTTTTCAAATAATCCAGGATCTGGCGTGATAATTGCATGAATATCGATATGCAAAACTCGGAAACCTTTCAGACAACCTGCCCGTATTGCGGGGTGGGCTGTGGCCTGAAAGTAGAAAAGTCCGGACCCCTGGATATTTCAGTGAGCGGGGATCCGGATCATCCTACAAACAGAGGGATCCTTTGTTCTAAGGGGATGAATTTGCATTATTCCACCATGGATAGGACGGATAGACTTTTATTTCCTATGATGAGGGAAGATCGTTTTTCTCCCTTAAAAAGAACCAGTTGGGAAAAGGCTCTCGACCTGGCAGCGGAAAAATTTAAAAGTTTTATCCGAGAATTCGGACCTGATTCCGTGGGTTTTTATGTTTCGGGGCAACTTCTAACTGAAGAATACTATATTATAAATAAGTTAACTAAGGGCTTTTTAGGAACAAATAATATAGATACAAACTCCAGACTTTGTATGAGTTCTGCAGTCACAGGGTATAAGATGGCATTCGGAGAAGATGCCGTTCCTGTTGGTTATGAGGATCTGGATCTTGCGGATTGTTTTTTGGTGGCAGGTGCAAATCCAGCCTGGTGCCATCCGATCGTATTCAGAAGGATTGAGGCGAGAAAAAGGGAAAATCCGAATATTAAATTGATAGTTGTGGATCCTCGCAGGACAGAATCCTGCGAACACGCGGACATTCATCTACAGATCCATCCCGGAACGGATATATATCTATTTCATGCAATTGCAAGAATTCTAATAGAGAAGGATTGGATAGATCCTAAGTTCATCCAGGATCACACGGAAGGTTTTGAAGAATTAAGAACGAAGACTTTCGAGATTTCAGTTCCGAAGGCGGCGGAGATCTGCGGGATCTCTCCTGAATTAATTTATCAAACTGCCGAGTACATCTCAAAATCAAAAGGTTTTATCAGCCTTTGGGCAATGGGTTTAAACCAAAGTGTGATTGGTGTAAATAAAAATTTAGCTTTGATCAATCTTTCTCTTCTTACTGGGCAGATCGGAAAACCTGGGGCCGGGCCATTCTCCTTAACGGGTCAGTCCAACGCTATGGGCGGAAGAGAAGTCGGCGGACTTTGTAATCTTCTTCCTGCTCATAGAGATCTGGAAAATCCGGCACATCGAAAGGAAGTCGCAAAATTTTGGGGAGTGGATTCTATTTCCGAGACTCCAGGTTATAGTGCGACTGAAATTTTTGAGAAGCTTGCCTCCGGAAAAATGAAGGCTATTTGGATCATCTGTACAAATCCAGCAGTCAGTCTTCCCGATGTGAGGGCGGCAGAGTCGGGACTTCGCTTGGCCGAGTTTGTGGTGGTTCAGGATATTTCTGCCGACTCGAGTGTGATCCCTTTTGCGGATCTTGTTTTGCCTGCTGCCGGTTGGGCAGAGAAGAAAGGGACAATGACAAGCTCCGATAGGAGTATTTCCCTTCTTCCCAAAATTTTGGAACCTCCAGGAGAGGCAAAAGCGGATTCTTGGATCATACAAGATTTTGCGAAACGAATGGGATTTGGTTCTTCTTTCAATTATTCGGACGAAGAAGAAATTTTTCTGGAACATTGCAGATTAACAGAAGGGACCAAGATAGATATATTAGGTTTAGATTATGAAGAAATTCGTAAATATAGAACTGTAAGATGGCCTTATCCTCATAAGGGGCATCCTGATAGTATACGATTATTCGGAGATGGAAAATTTTATAGAAAGAGTGAAAAGGCACGGATCCACTCAGTAAGATCCGAAGACGATTCCGAAAAGCCAGATGAGGATTTTCCTTTGGTGCTTACTACGGGCAGAATCAGGGACCAATGGCATACGATGACTCGGACAGGTAAGGTCAAAAAATTAAGAGAACATAGACCCGAACCATTTTTAGAGATCCATCCGGACGACGCTTACAAATACGATATCAAAGATGGAATGGTAGTGACCATTTCGAGCAAGAGAGGAACTGTTCGAGCAAAAGCACTTCTGACCGAATCTATCAAACGAGGTGTTGTCTTTTTGCCGATGCATTGGGGAAGAAAGAATGGAACCGATATATTCAGATCCAATAATCTCACAAGCTCCGCTTCAGATCCGCTTTCCAAACAACCTGGTTTTAAAATTTCTGCGGTCCGTATTACTCCTTATAAAAAACCTAAGGAGAAAATACTAATCGTAGGTGGCGGAACCGCTGCTTACGCATTCTTAAAGCAATATAGGGATCTTGCTCCAGGTGATGATATTACTGTAATGTGCAGAGAAGAAAACCCGTTTTATAATCGGGTGCTTCTTCCTGATTATATCGGAGGGGAGAAGGAATTCGACGATCTAATGCCTCTCGATCCGGAAGAAGTTAAATCCTGGAATCTGGATCTATTTCCAAATAAATCCATTCAAATGATCTATACGGAAGGGAAGAAGGTCCGCGATACGGAAGGAACATTATATTCTTATAATAAACTAGTGCTCGCCATGGGGAGCTCTCCTGTCTGGCCTGCAAAGGTCCCTCCTGAAATGCAGGGAGTATTCAGTTTAAGAAGTAAATCGGATGCGGATCGTATTAAGGGGTTTTTTGTCCCAAAATCCCATGCATTGATCGTGGGTGGAGGACTTTTAGGATTGGAACTTGCGGCCGCTTTAAAAGGTGTGGGCGTGCAGGTGACTGTTCTTGTCAGATCCGATCGTTTGATGTCCCAAAAGTTAGATAAGATTGGAGCGGAAATATTAAAGGAAGAGATTTTATCTAGAGGAATAGAATTAATATTTGAATGTGAAATTTCTAAGATAGAAGGAACGGAAAGAGTTTCCAGAGTCCAGCTCACAAACGGGAATTTTATAGAACCGGATGGGATCATCTTCGCAATCGGGACCAAGCCGAATTTTGAGATCGCAGTGAAAGGCGGATTGGATTGTAATAGCGGAGTTGTGGTGGATTCCTTTTTAAGATCAAGCGATCCTGATGTTTACTGTATAGGAGAAATTGCGGAACACAAAACCGGAACTTACGGAAATATTTCCGCCGTGGATGATCAGGCGAAGGTTGCGGCTCAACATTTATTCGGTTATGCGTTTAACGAATACACAGGTTCCTTACATGCTCATATCTTGAAAATCCCCGGATTGGAATTGGCTAGCATCCGGCTCCCGGATATTCCTATGGAAATCCCTAAAGAAAAAAGGGGAGAGTTCGAGGAGATTATATTCTTAGATCGTAAAAAACGTTTTTATAAAAAATGTATTATCCGAAACGACAGATTGGTAGCCGCCATTTTGATCGGAGACAAATCTTCTTTTAGTAGAATGAAAGACTGGGTTTCTTCGGGGATAGAATTGGGAGATCGCAGGAAACATCTTCTGAACGACGGAGAGATGATGAAACCTCTCCAAGGAAGAGTGGTTTGTTCTTGCAATGGAGTGGGTGAGGGGAATATCAAAGAGGCCATCCGGGATGGAGAAAAAACCCTGGAGTCAATCGGCCGGAGAACAGGTGCCGGAACTGGATGCGGAAGCTGCCGTTTGGAAGTAAGTACGATCCTCAAGAGTATGCTAAAGGAAGCCTAAAAGATCTCAATCCAGTTTGAACTTGGATGCCGCCAACAAAGCTTCTGCTCTCAGTTTGTTTCCATTTTTATAATGTAGTTTGCTTAAATGTTCCAAATTTTTGGAATGATTCGGATCTCTCATAAGAAGAACTTCTCCGAAATCGATCGCCTTCTCGTAATTTCCAAGTCTTGCAAGTGCATAGGAAACCCAAAGGTAGACCGAGCTATCGTCCGGATATTTTTCCAAATACTTTTGCCCTTCCGATCCAACGTAGATATAATCCTTTTCTTCTATCGCATTTCTGAGAGCTTTTCTGCGATTTGATTTCTCGGAAATCGCATCCGGAACTGGTTGGTTTTGGAAAGGATCGTCTAGGATATCTGCGACTGAAGTCATTTCTTCCTTATAAGAAATCCTTACAAGGCTTAAGTCGTCAATGATATCTCCTCTGGAGCGGATAAGCGCTTCTATTTGGAGTAGTTCGGCTTTCGCTTCTTCTACATCTTTTATAAATGCTCTTTCGTCTTCGTTGATGATCTGATTCCCGTCTTCATTAATCCCAAGTTGCACGTCATCTCTTCCGTCGGAGCCGATCAGGATGACATCATTCGGTTTGAGTTGGAGTGTTTGGACTACGAATACTTCGTCCGGATCTTCCACTCCTACTTTTCTCAACATTCCGTTTTCAGATAGGAAATCCGCTCTTCCATCCCTGTACATCACAACTTGAGGATGTTCCGCATTTATGAAATACATGAGGCCTGATTCCTCATCCACGATACCTACTACCATGGAGATCAACATTCTTCCATCAAAGGAAACGAATACACTCTTCAGTTCATGATAACATCTTTTTAACCAATGTTCCGGGAAGAGTTCCTGCATCTCTGCGGTGTTTTGAGTTCTTGTGACAATAGTCTTAAAAATGGTCCCCATGATGAGGGCTCCACCGGCTCCCTGCATGGATTTGCCCATCGCATCTCCATTGAAGAAAACTAATACAGGTCTCCCTTTTAATTTCAGGGAATATACTGCGCATAAGTCCCCGCCTAGTTCTCCTTGCCAATTCCTGAACTGGAATCGTTTCTTTTGACGGCAAAGTATTTCAGCTCTTACTATATCGCTATGTCCATAATTTCCTGCTAATGGTTGCATTAACTGAGAAGTTAAGAAATAATCACCGTCTTGTTGGTGTTTGAGTTCTTTGATCTCTGTTAGGCTTTTTTGAAGGTCGTTCGTTCTTTGACGGACCTTCTCCTCAAGACTCGCATTCAACTCTTCCACTTCGTTGTGAACTCGAACGAAACGGTTGGCCAATATGAATGCAATCCCTAAGATGAACGCCAGGAAGGTAAAAGGCATGATCAATGCGGAATTGATGAGTCTGTTTGTTACCGCATAGTCGTGCACACCACCGAGAGCGATCAATGCAACGCCTCCCAAGAGTAACCTTGCGTCTGAGTTCCCTTTCCAGGCGGACCTTCCCGTAATAAATGAAATATAAGGAAGGACAAAAACTACCGTGAGTCCGGCGGCTACTGTAAGTAATAAATCCCGAATATACTGATTTACGAATATATCTAAAAAAGCTACGGATCCGTAGAGGGCAGCCGAATAGATTGCGAATTTTGGATGTTTTCCCTGGAAGAACCTTGTAATAAATAAAAGAAGGCTTCCGATGAACATCATCAGGGAAAATTGGTCCACCTTGGACTGCAATTGTCTATGAGAACCGAAAAGTATTTCTGCAGTGGAATTATTGGTAAGATGGAATATGGAGAAGAATATCGCAAACAATCCAAAATACAAATTGAATATATCGCTTGGTCTTCTTACCGCTAAAAGAAGATGATAGAGTCCAACGCTAATGTAAACCGCTGCTAATAAAAATGCGACACTCAACTCTAATCCGAATTTTTTAAAAATGGATTCTGAAAGACCTAAAGAAATTTCTGGTCCACTCCAATGGAAAGGTTTTCCCGGAATTGTACAGATCTTTGCGTAGATAAAATTTTCACCGCCTGGACGAAATGCTCCTGCAGGAAGTACAGATATAACTCGGCCGTCTTGTCCTGAGAGATATGGATCTCTTCTTCCTGTTTTTCCTATCAGACCTAATTTAGAAGTTTCGTTTAGATAAAATTCTGCGAAATCCGAACTGTGACCGGAGTCGATTGCAACCGAGGTCTGCTGGTTCATCAAAGCGCGGACCTTCTCCGGTAGCGCATGACGTATAGAAATACATCCGTCAAATTTTTGGTAAACATCGTCCGAACTAAAATCAAACGGAACGGTGATCTTAGTTCCTTTTTTGAAATCAGGATTTGTATTATTGTCGGAGATAAATTCCCATTCTCCGTTCAGGGAAAGAATAGAATCTTCAGCGATCCAGGAGGCTCTCTCACAATTGCCAAAGGAAAAAACTAGGCAGAATATAAGAAGTTTTTGTGCGACAAATCTGTGTAAATTAGATGGAATGATAAATTTCAGTATGGTCATTACGTATTCTGATAAAAAGTCAGCTGCAGGGTATAATACCCCAATTTATTGGCAAGAGCTAAATCCTAAGACGTAGCATGATTGTAATTTTCGACCCGGAAAGGTCGGAAAATTATTGAAAACCAAAAATATCTTAACGTGTAAATCTTTCGGTGAGCAATTCGACTCTTTTGTGCAATACTTTCGTTTTTGGAAGGTCTGCCGTTAGTCCTTCTAAGGCGAGGAAAAACACTTTTGCGCTTTCTTTGTCTCCTAATATACGTTCTGCAAATTTAATGATCTGTCTTTCGTATTTTTGGGTACTCTTAGGAGATAATTTAGAACAGGTTTCATAAAATTCCGCAGTTTTGGGCCTTCCTTCTATTTTAGACCAGGGCTCGATCAATATCAGTTCGCAGACGCGTAGAAGTTTTTGTTGCGGAGAAATATTTTGATACAGAACTTTCTCAGCTTCTTCGTAACTTCCTGCCAAGGTATAATCGAAAATCCCTTGGAAAAGATCTTCTTTGTTCTTGAATTTTAGATAGAGAAGAGGACGGGACAAATTCGCCTGTTTGGCGACATCATCCATAGAGGTTTTGGAATATCCGAATTGGAGAAAACAATCTAAGGCTGCGTCTAAAATTTCCTTTTTCCTTTCTTTGTCTACAAGGACTGTCTTCCGAGTCATAAGATTATTTGACAAATTTATAAAAAAATGTCAACTTTATAAAACTTCCCAGGTCTGAAATGTTGACAACTTTGATTTAAATTGTCAAAATGTAAGAATTATATCTGCCGGAGATCCCGGAGATCCCGGAGATCTGTTCTGAAATAGGAAATGATATAAAATGAAGAATGCGCATAATTCTCGAAAATGGTTTTTCCCGATACTGATCTTCTTTTTGGCGGGATCCTTTTTTTATACCTGCCAGGCAATGGGAAAAAGAGCAGAAGGAGAAAGACTGATCAGAATGCAGAGTTCCCCCCAATGGAAAGAAGGGCAATTTGTGAATCCACAACCTCTGATTAACGATTTCTGGGCGGCTCTTGGCAGTATGTTCCGTCCGAGTCCTGAGGTAGACCCTAAGGGCCCTGTGCCGGTTGTTTATATTGAAAAATCAAGATTTTCTAAACTACCTGAGTCGGGTTTAAGGGTTACATGGTTTGGACATTCCTCTTCGTTGATAGAATTGGATGGAGTTCGGATCTTAACCGATCCCGTTTGGTCGGAAAGAACTTCTCCTTCTTCTTGGATCGGTCCTAAAAGATGGTATCCTCCTTTGATCTCTTTGGAAGATCTTCCTGAAATAGATTTGGTATTAATTTCTCATGACCATTATGATCATATGGATTTTGGGACAATCTCTAAATTGAAAGACAGGAACATTTTGTTTGTGGTTCCTCTCGGTTTAGGAGCGAATCTTTCTTATTGGGGAGTTCCTGATGCGAAAATTATAGAATTGGATTGGTGGGAAACGAAGAAGATCAAAGATCTAGAGATAGTAAGTACACCTGCAAGACATGCTTCCGGCAGATATCTTTTAGACAATGATGAAAAACTTTGGTCCAGTTATGCGTTAATAGGACCAAAACATAGGGTGTATTTTTCGGGAGATACAGGTTTATTCCCTAAGATGAAAGAGATCGGAGAGAAATACGGACCTTTCGATCTAACTATGATAGAGACAGGTCAATATAACCAAGCCTGGCCAGATTGGCATATTGGACCTGAGCAAGCGGTGATCGCTCATACTCAACTTAAAGGAAAGGTTCTACTTCCGATCCATTGGGGACTATTCGCTCTTGCTTCTCACGGCTGGACGGAACCTGTGGAAAGAGTTTTAGAAAAATCTAAAGAACTCGGGGTTACCGTTATCACTCCAAAACCTGGAGAAAGTGCGGAACCTGATTTACAAAAGGATTATATAGCTTGGTGGCCTAAACTTCCTTTTAAGTCCGGCAAGGAAGATCCTATCTTATCCAGCCAACTGGAAGAGATCACTGCGAGTGCGAGGTAATCAAATGAAATTAAGAGTAATTATTACAGGTTCCACAGGAATGGTGGGAGAAGGCGTTCTACTCGAATGTTTGGAAGATCCGAATGTGGAACAGATACTTTTATTGAATAGAAAACCGTATGGCATCAATCATCCAAAGGTGGTGGAAGTCCTACATTCTGATTTTTCGGATATTTCTTCGATCAAAGACAAATTGAAAGGTTATAATGCCTGTTTTTTCTGTTCTGGAGTTTCTTCCATAGGCTTAAAGGAAGACGAATTTTTTAAACTCACTCATACATTGACATTGAATGTGGCAAGTACCTTGGCTTCTCTAAATCCTAATATGAGCTTTTCTTATATTTCGGGAGCGGGAACGGATAGCACTGAAAAAGGAAAAACTATGTGGGCGAGAGTAAAAGGCAAAACTGAGAATGATCTATTAAAACTTCCTTTTGCAAAAGTATATAATTTTCGTCCAGGTTATATGCATCCAACCCCGGGAGCAAAAAATACTTTATCCGCTTATAAGTATATTGGTTGGGCTTTTCCCGTTTTAAGAACGATTTTTCCTAAACGTGTTTCTACTTTGAAACAACTTGCGCTTGCAATGATCCGCGCGAGCGCTGAGGGTTATAGTAAGAACACTGTAGAAGTGGAGGATATTTTGATATTAGCCGATTCCAAAATTTAGATTTGGTTTTTATGAATACGACACTTCTTTCGAGTTAGTCATAAAGAAAAATGGACCGGTTCCCCATAGCTATTTTAGGGAACCGTGTTAATGTTAAAGAATTAATATTTAGATCTTTCTATCTTGAATTCTTTCCAGCCTAAATATAAATTTCCTAAACCGGATACAAAAAAGCCTACGCCTGTCCAGAAGATGATCGTAAATATTCCGATCAAAGGATAGAATAATACAAATATCGCGAAAAGTAGGGTGGAAATTCCTAAGACAAGAACATAGCCCCAGTGAGAATTCCTAAGTCTTCGTATCTCTATCGAAAAGGATATAAGGGAAATTGATCGAAAGATAAGTAAGAATCCAAATATAAAAGGTAGTGTGACTGCAGTTATCTCTGGGTGAATGAATAATAGAGAACCGATCAGAACGTCTAAGATTCCAACTACTAAATTCCAGATGAATATTTCCGCATATTTCCTGTTATATAATGAAAATATGATATGGCTTACTCCGGTCGCGGCCAAGATGACCGAAAATGCGAGGGCCAATACTAAAAAGCTTTGTCCAGGAAATAGGATTGTCAAAATTCCCGTTGTGATCCATAGGATGCCGACTAGTATTTGAAGCCACCAATGTTTAGATTCTTGTATTGTTATGTTTGTCATGATGTGTTAATCGATTATACAGATTGAAAAAAATCGGCGAATCGGAACTAACTCGCCGAGTATTCAGCTCTTGTTAGTCGCTTTTTAATTTACTCCGATTTTTACGGGTTTTTTCGGAGCTTCTAATTCCTTCTTGGGAATTGTGAGTTTTAACACGCCATTATCGTATTTAGCGCTGATTTGATCCTTGATCGCGTTATCCGGAAGCGTGAATGTCCTGCTAAAAGAAGAATAATTGTATTCTCTTTTGCTATAGGACTTATCCTCTTGCTTGGATTCAGATTTTTTCTCGGCGCTTACGGTCAGCTGATCACCCTCTAAATCGATCTTAAAATCCCCTTTTTCCAATCCTGGAGCTGCGAAATCCATTTCATATCCGTCCTTAGTTTTTACTACGTTAACCGCTGGAATATGCTGGAGGGTAGTTTTGTTCAATAGCTCGTTCCAGGACTGGAAGAAATGGTCCAAATTGGAAAGGTTCAGAAAATGATCTGTGGGTTTGGTTATACTATTCATCGCGAATACTCCTGAAAACGTTTTAGACCAATTTTCTCGATCAGTCAACGGCCGAAGGGGAAAACGGCACGATCTAAAAGTAAAAAGCAAACATACAGGATTTTCCGCATAATTTTGATTGAGTAAGAATCGGGACTTTTTAATCTAACGAAGACTTACTCAAATAGACTCGTAGGTTCAGGGATTTATGGATAACGAAAGAAGGCTGAAAAAGGTTTTGGATAATATGCCTATCCTTTTCTTTTCCTTGGATGAAAACCTTAGGCCTGTATCTTGGAACCATGAATGCCAAAGAGTTTTAGGGTTTTCTTCCCAGGAAATTTTGAATGATCAAAACTTCTCCTTTAAAAATCTGATCCAGGTAAAGGAAGAAGGGGAATCTTCCGAATTCAATCCTGAACTTCTGAACTCGGATTTTAAAAATTGGGAATTAGATCTAATTTCTAAGGAAGGAAAAGCCAAGTTAGTCTCTCTTTCTAATATTTCCTCAGAATTTCCCCTCTTTGGTTCCACGAAATGGTTCGTGGGAGTGGATATCACGAGGACCAAAGAAATTGAAAGGGAATTAAAAAGTTCCTTAAAAGAGCTTTCTGACTTTCAAACTGCACTTAACGCGGTTTCTATCGTGGCAATCACAGATAGGGCCGGGACAATCATTTATGTGAACCAGAACTTCTGCGATATCAGCGGTTATTCAAGGGACGAACTTTTAGGTCATAATCATCGTATCATCAACTCAGGATACCATCCTAAGGAATTTTTTGTAGATCTTTGGAAGACAATTGCCAAAGGAAAAATTTGGCAGGGTGAAATTAAGAACAAGGCTAAAGACGGAAGATATTATTGGGTGGATACCACTATTTCTCCCATCTTGGACGGTAACGGAAAACCATATCAATATCTGGCCATCCGTAACGATATCACTGAAAGAAAAGAAACGGAGGAGAAGGCGAGACACGCGGAGAATAATCTGAAAATCCTACAAGATAGGATGAGTCCTCATTTTCTTTTTAATACTTTGAGCATTATCCATTCTTATTTGCAGACAAATCCTGGGCTTGCGGATTCAGCCATTTTAATGCTTGCAGATAATTATAGATTTTTAATGGACCAGGCGAATCAGCAACTCGTCCCTTTCGATATAGAATGGGAATTTATGGAAAATTATCTCCAACTTCTGAAACTTAGGTTTTCCGACTTCTTAGAGGTGGAATCCGAAAAATCAGGGAATTTTAAGCAGTGTCAGATCCCACCTTTGACCTTGCAGCCTCTTGTGGAAAATTCGTATATACACGGTTTGAGAGATAGAAAAGGAAAAGGAAAGATCAGCGTCAAAGCTTCTATAGAAGACGGAAAAGCGATGGTAACCATCCGAGATAACGGAAAAGGATTGAGCGATGCAAATATTCATTCCAGAAGTATCGCAAACATCTCTGAACGTTTGAAATTTTATCTTTACGATTCGGAAGTAAAAATCGAAAATCATCCAGAGGGTGGAGCCGTCGTCACGATCGGCTTTAAATCCGCGAAGAATTAAAACGATGGCAGAATGGAGAACACTTATCGTTGAGGACGAGGCGCCAACTCGGGAATTACTCGTAAATTATTGTTTAGCCCGTCCTGAATTGAAATTAGTAAAAGTGGCCAAAGACGGCGAAGAGGCACTTGAATATCTCCAGAACGAAGAATTCCATCTTGCGTTTTTGGACATTAATCTCCCCATCCTTTCCGGTTTGGATATTTTGGAAAAATTGGAAAACCCTCCTTATATCATTTTTATCACCGCGTTAAGAGACAAGGCCATCGAGGCATTCGAATTTGGTGTCATCGATTATCTTCTAAAACCTTTTTCTAAAGAAAGATTTTTTAAGGCAGTGGATCGTGCTTTGGAAATTTTGGGGAATGAGGCAGATAAACCTTCCAAGAATGTTTTTAACGAACATGGACTTTTTATTTTAGAAAAGGAAAATCATTTTCTCATCCCTTACGGAGAGATCATTTATATTTCTTCTAGAGATAATTTCAGCGTGGTCCATACTGAAAAAAGGCAATATGTAACTTACAAGTCCCTAAAAAGCCTGGAGCAAAAACTTCCGCCAGGTAAATTCATGAGAATTTATAAACAATACATAATCAATCTGGAAAAGTTATCTCATCTGCAAAGTGATAATATGGGAAATTATTCCGTTCACTTAAAAGATGAGGACGAAACACAACTTCCTGTAGGAAGAAAATATATCTCTAAGATCAAAGAACTTCTCTAATTTCTCCCTGTGATTTTACCGTTTAAGAACGGATTTACCCATATCCCATCTCGGCTATTGACTTAAGAAAGAAATTTGCCTATTATTTCTTCTTTCCGGCTTATCAGGAAGAATTACGTAAAAAGGAGAAGGGATAGTGGAGAACCAGAACGAACGTCTCGCTAGTTTACAATTTTTAGGGGGAGTGGGAACTGTTACTGGTTCTAAATACCTTATTAAAGCCTTCGGTAAAACAATCCTGGTGGACTGTGGACTTTTCCAAGGGGAGAAAAAGTTAAGACTCCTAAACTGGGACTCGGACCAATTTTTTCCGACGGAAATAGATCATATTCTTCTTACCCATGGACATTTGGACCATTGCGGATATTTGCCTAGAGCGGTCAAAAAAGGATTTAGAGGTAAGATTTTCGGCACCAAACCTACATTAGATGTATCTAATGTAGTTCTGAAAGACAGCGCAAAATTGCAGGAAGAGGATGCTGAACTTGCAAATTCAGGGGGATATTCCAAACATAAGCCCGCCTTTCCATTATACGATAGCGACGATGCCGAAAAAACGATCAAACTATTCTATGCTGTAGAGATCGGAGAATGGTTCGATTTAGAGCCTAATATACGATTTCGTTTCAGATACAACGGCCATATTTTAGGAGCGAGCTTTATTGAATTAAAGATCGGAAATAAGACCCTTATTTTTTCAGGAGATATAGGAAGAGAAGAAGATCCTCTTTTATATCCTCCGGAAAAGCCCGACGAAGGTGATATTATCCTAATAGAATCCACTTACGGAAATCGTATCCATAGAGGAAATCCGATCAAACGTTTGGCTCAGTTGATCCAAGAATTCTCCACTTCCAAAGGAACAATTATCATTCCTTGTTTTGCAGTAGAGAGAATTCAAGCAGTCATGTATTTGATCTGGAAATTGATGAAAGAGGGAGAGATCCCTAATATCCCTGTCTATATGGATTCTCCCATGGGATCCAAAGTTTTAGATTTATTTAATACTTACGGAAGTGAGTGGCATAAACTGAAGGAAGATGAATTAGCAGGATTGAAAGATGATATATTATGCATCACCGAATCTTCCGAGACCAAAAAAATAGCCAACAAAAGAGGTCCTAAAATTGTGATTGCAGGAAGTGGGATGGCCACTGGGGGCAGGGTTCTCTCCTACTTGCAACATTCCTTACGGGACCCTAACTCTTTAGTATTATTCGTAGGTTATCAAGCAAAAGAGACTAGAGGTAATAAGTTACTGAGAGGAGATACCGAGATCAAGATCAGAGGTAAATATTACGAGGTCAGATGCGATGTTCAGAATATAGACGGATTATCCGCTCATGCGGACCAAACAGAACTTATCTCTTGGTTATCCAAGATCAAAACCTCGCCTAAAGAGGTCTTTATCGTACACGGAGAAGAGGATGCCAGTAGGATCTTGGGAAATCAGATCCGCAAAGTATATGGCTGGGAAACAAGGATCCCTGAAAGGGGAGAAGTTTTCGAATTCGAAGTGTAATGAAGAGGTTGGGGGCCTGAAAGTTTCACCCTGGAAATCCGCGGGAAACCGTCCCAATCGGTAGGATGTCCCTCCGGCCCTTGACCTTTCTTTTTTTCTCACGTATTGTAAAAACATCGAGATACAAAAGGGATTTAAAGCATGACCAGCGCAGTAAAAATCGCAACCGAAACAACCCGAGTTTTACCAAGAGAAATTTTTCCGAAAGAAAATCTTCTCCATCACCATGAACTTAATTTCACTCGTAGAAAGATTTCCAAAAACGAGATCTTATTCTCCCAGGGAGATCAGGCCAACGGATTTTATATAGTAGAGACCGGTTCGATCCGATCTTATAGAACTTCCGGGTCCGGAGAAAAACAGCATACATTCAGAATTTATCATCCAGGCAACTGGGTCGGGATTAGAGACGCTGCCATCGGCGGAAATTACTTACATCATGCGGTTGCACTTGTAGAATCCACAGTTTTATTTGTGGAAGAAGAAGAGCTGCGCAGGCTTTTAAACTCCGATTCAGAATTCCAAAATTCAGTATTCAGATATGTGACGATCGAAGCGGTGGAATCGGAAAATAAGATCTACTCTTTGGGAACTCGTCAGGTTCACGCAAAACTTTCAGAATTCCTATTACAATTATCCGAATCCCAAGACTCGGAAGAAGATCTTCCTTTCACGCGTGAGATCATGGCGTCTATGATCGGCGTGACTACTGAGACTTTGGTCCGTGCCTTGGCCGATTTTAAGAGCAGAGGCTGGGTAGAAATCGATAAGAGAAAAATAGTAATCAAGAATGAAGAGGCGCTTCTTCGCTTATTGGATTAAACATTCGATCATTTTCTAAATAGAATATTAAAGTTTTATAAAATGGTCCGGTATGATTTTAAAAACACTCTCGACTTTCAAGTAAATCGGGTCCGTCTAAAAGCGGACCTTTTTATCCCGAGTAAGGCTATCTTTTTGGCGGTTCTGATTTTGGATGAGAAGGAAGACAAATTTGCTGACCGATTTTATGAGATGAGAAATTTTCTGAATGAAAGTGGAGTTGCCACTCTCTTTATAAAAGGCTTATTGACACAAGAGGAAAGAGAAGTACACGCCAATCGTTCCGATACCGACCTTTTGTCGGATCGTCTTTCCGAGATCACAAAACAGATCAAAAATATAGAAGGCACAGATTCTTTAAAAGTTTCTTATATAGGTTCTTCTTCCATTGCAGGTAGAATGTTCCGTGCAGCAGGAAGTTTGGATTCTCCTGTAGAAAGCCTGATACTGATAGGAAATGGCCTTCAAGAATATGATGGTAAATTATTAAACGCTTCCATATTGAATATTTTAGGTGAGCTCGATTTTACCGGTAGAATAGTAAATCGTTCCGTTCTTTCTAAGATTGAATCTTCTATCAAGAGAGTGTATTTTGTGCCAGGCTCTCCCAGTCATTTTGAAGACAAGACTAAATGGATTATGGTTTCTGAAGCCATACGAAGATGGTACCGCTTTCCTGAAAAAAGAGCCACGGAATTCTCCGAATTTTAAGATTTAATGATGGTGGTGAAGGTGGCTACCTTCTTCCATTTTTTCTCCCTGCTCTGAATGATGATGAGTGTGGTTCATTCTGAATAATATCAGGGAGATAGAAAGAAGAATGATCGCAAAGCCCGCGAGTTTTAGTTTATCTTTTCCGAATTTTGCCAGAATCATTTTAAATCCTAAACCGAATCCGAAAAGTAGAGGGAAGGTCCCTAAAAAGAAAAAGAACATACTGAGTGCACCGAATGCAGGTGAGCCAGTTGCAAATGCCATGACGAACGCAGGATATAAGATCCCGCATGGTAAAAAACCGGTCAACATCCCGAACATAAATCCGATTGCTAATTTGGAGCTTGGACTCTTGTTCTCCCTTATTTTTAAAAGTCTGGATCCTACTTTAGAAAATATTTTCGAGAAAAATCGATTCTGGGTCCAATCTTTCTGGAATAGAATGGAAATCCCAAAGAGTAGGATAAAACCAGCACCGAACCAGGCTGCGAATTCCTGAGCGGGAAGTAGTAAAGAAAGACTTTGGTTTGTGACCTTTCCTAAGAATCCGAATCCTAATCCGATGGAAGAGTAAGAAACTAATCTGCCTAGATTATACAAAATTTGTAATAGAACAGGACTTGTCTTTTTATCAGTCGGAGATAATGTGAGATTCAGGCTTCCTGCCAATGGTCCGCACATTCCCAAACAGTGAAAAGAACCTGTTAGGCCATTTAAAAATGATCCGAATAAGATTGCGGAAGTCAGTTCCATAATAAACTCCTAATTCGATTTTTCCTGTTTGTCTTCTTCAAATAACATTCTGTATTTAGGACCTTCGATATCCTCGTATTGGCCCGACTTAAAATTGAGCAAGAATACGTAAAATGCTCCGAAGGAGATCACGAGTGCGATCGGAATTGTCAGATACAAAGCGTTCATGTAAATACCCTATGCTTTAAAGAAAGTGAATTTAGGACTACGGTCAAGGAACTCAATGTCATAAAGCCCGCACAGATCACAGGAAGCATCAATCCTCCTGCTGCTAACGGGATCATTATGGAATTATAAACTAAAGAAAGGCAGATGTTTTGCAGAATTACCCTTCTTGTTTTTCTTGCGATCAAAACTGATTTAGGAAGTGAATCCAGTTTGTCTTTTACGAGTATGATATCCGATTTATCCAAGGAAAGATCGGAACCCATTCCCATAGAAATACCTAAATCTGCCTGAGCGATACAGGCTGAATCGTTGATCCCATCTCCAACCATAAGGACCACTTCCCCTGAAGATTGGGCTTCTAAGATCCTTTCTTTCTTTTGTAGAGGAGTTAAATTTGCTTTATAACTTTGTATCCCCAATTCTCTGGAAAGGGTTTCCACCTTGGATGGAATATCTCCGGACAATATTTCCATATTAGAAAAGAATGATTTTAGCTCTTGAATAGATCCTTTCGCTTCCGCTCTGGCTTTATCTCTGAATTCCCAAGCAACCAAGGGGATCCCATTCTCTGAAAGATGGATCCATCCGTCGTTTTCCGGATTATTTTCCCAGGCGAAGTTCTTTTTCCCGATTCGGTAAGTCTTGCCTTGGAATACGGCTTCCATTCCTTCTCCTGGAATTTCTTTGTAGGAGTTCCAACCAGAGGACGTACTCGCCGAGCCTGATTCGGAATTGTTAGAGCTAATATTCTCTAAAAACTCAGGGGCATCCGTTGCAAATGTCTCTATAATCGATTTTGCGATTGGGTGAGAAGAATGGGATTCTAATCGGATCGCGATCTCTCTGTACTTGGAAGAATTTTCCTCTATTGTGAAATATTTTTCTGCGTTTAATTCTAATTTGCCTGTGGTCAGCGTTCCAGTTTTGTCGAAGAAAATCCGATTTGCTTTTGCTAAAATTTCCACTGACTCCGGATTTTTGACGAGTACACCTTCCCTAGATTGGAGTAAGTGACTGATCACGAGTGCAGCCGGAACACTTAAGCCTAGCGCGCAAGGGCAGGCGACAATTAAAACGCTGATCGTATTTAAGATCGCATCTTCCATTGAATGAAAATTAAACCAGTAGATAAATGTTCCTATCGCAACGAATAGTACAACTTTAATGAAAACAGCGGCCAGTTTGTCGGTACTTCTTTGGATTTTCGGCTTTGTTAATAAAGAATCTTCTAATATTCTTCCGATCTGTGCGAGCGAGCTTTCGTTAGCGCTTCCTTTTGCCTGGAATTTTACGTCGGTAGAAAGTGAAACGGAACCTGCCTTGATCTCTGCCCCTTTCGATTTTCGGATCGGTTTACTTTCTCCGGTCAAAACGGATTCATCGAAGAATGCGGTCTCGGAATCTAAGATCCCGTCTACCGGAGCCTTACTTCCTAATGATAGTCGAACTAAGTCTCCTTTTTCAATGGAAGCTGCGGAATGTTTGGACCAGATCCCTTTTTTAGAGACTTCGTATTCTTCCGGAAGGAGGGAGAGTAATTCTCCTATTTTTGCCCCTGCCTTGTAACGGATCATTGCTTCGAAATATTTTCCGAGTAAAATGAAGAAGTAGATGGTGCAAACAGAGTCGAAATAGACTTCTCCCTTCCCGGAAATTGTTACATAAATACTATAGAAGTAAGCAAGACTTACTCCTGCGAATAATAATGTATCCATTCCGAGAAGTTTTCTTTTCCAGGATTCGTAAGCACCCTTCCAGAACGGATATCCTGAATAAAAATAAACCGGGGTAGCAAATATCCAGGAAATATAATGGAATAAATTTTTAATATTGAATTCCATTCCTTCGAAATAGCCCGCATAAAGACTTGCGGAGAACAGCATGATATTTCCCCAGCAGAAGCCCGCGACTATCATTCGGATGCTAAGCTCTTGGAATGGTTTTTCTACCTTGGATTCTGCCTTTAGGGGAGAATATAGTTTGGCCTTGTATCCTAAACTTTCGATCGTTTTGATGATTTTTCCAAGTGTGATCTTAGAAAGATCAAATCCTACTTTGAGTCTTCCTGTCCCGAAATTGATCCTCGCTTCTTGGATCCCTTCTGTTTTTGTGAGAACAGTTTCTATCAACCAAACGCAAGCAGAACAATGTAGGTTAGTGACTGTGATGTATATGTTTGAATCCGAACCGGTCTTCTTTTCTAAATATTCCGAATATACGGATTCGTTATCCAATTCTTCCGGAGAAAATTTTGGAGCGTACGTATCGATTGGTTCTAAAGATTGGGTTCCTCTAATCTGATAGAATTGATCCAATCCGTTTTCGAGTAATAAATGAGAGATTTCAGCACATCCATTACAACAATATTCCCTTTCTACTCCTTGTTCCGTTCTGCGTATAGATACTCCATCGATCTCTGTATTACAATGAAAACATAATGTTTTGTTTTCTAATACTTTCAATGTTTTACCTTAAGTGATACGGTTTTTTCCAGAGTTCCTTCCGGGATTTTAGCGGAGATTGAAATTCTCCACTCTCCTGGGAAAGGAATAGAGAGTGTTCCTTGGTATTTTCCAGGGGTAGCTTCTTTTAAGGTGATTGTCTCATTGAATTTTTCAGTCGCTGTTTTATCCAATTGGACTTGGATATGAGCACCTTGGATCTTTTGTCCGTTATGTTTGAATTCCAACTGTAGCTCTTGTTTTCCAGATTGAATTATATTCGGATTTTGGAGCCAATCCGCTTGGAATCCATAGCCTGCCTCTACCATTTTTCTTTGAGATAGAATGGACTGTTCGTATTTGAGTCCTTTTTCGTAATAATTGGAATCGATAGTCGGAGTATGCCCTGCTAAAGCTAGTTTTACGGTATAGAAAGTAGCAACAAACAATGCGAGAAATGCGATCTTTATCACCCAAAAGGCTCTTTTTAAACTAACGTCCATGGACTATCCTCTCATCATTTTGTATTTTCCATCCGGAAATAGATACCGGAAGCAGGAATGGGACTGTCTCCGATTTTGAATATTCAGAATCTTGAATATCTATCACTTTTAGCTTAATATCATGACTTCTTTTTTTAGAGTCTTGCTCTGCTATCTTAAGTTCTATAAAGAGTCTGTATCTTTCCTCGGAGTTTCCTTTTAATTGTACGGTAGCTTCTTCCGTTCCGCCAACGAGTATTTTTCTTTCTCCCTGCAAGTCGGAGGTCTCTATTTCGAATTTTAAGGTTCTGTCTTTGGGAGTCAGGTTCTGCATTTGTACTTCGTAAAAGTTACGAACAATCCCTTCTTGGATTAACATCGGTTGTATATTTCTATCTGGAAGAACGGATAGATAAAGTGGGACTCTGCTCGATAATAAGATCCCGATTGCCGAGATTGTGAGCGTAAGAAAGAGAGCGTAGATGACGGTTCTCGGCCGGATCCAACGGATAGGAGAGCCTTTTTGGGAGATCTGGTTTTCAGACCAGTAGCCTATCAAGGTTTTCTTATTTTCCTTATCCATTTGTTTTGTGCATGCGTCCGAACATTTTCCGCATGCGATACACCAAGGATTGGCTCCTTCTCTGATATCTATTCCTGTAGGACATACGACCAGGCACATATTACAGGCCGTGCAATCGCCGATCTTTGTTTTTCCCTGTCTTCTGGGTTCTCCCCTTGAGTAATCGTAAGTAATATTGACTGAATGATTGTCCATCATCACTGTTTGGAAGCGTGCATAAGGACAACCATATTTACAGAATTGCTCCCGTATAAAAGCAATATCGGCATACATTGCGAACGTAAAAAATCCCAGAAATAAAGACCAAGTAGGGAAATTTACATTAGGATTTTTGAAATAAGAGATCATCTGGTATGGATCTGAAAAATAGGAGATCCAAGCAAAAGACGCGGCAAAGCTAACTAAAATCCATGCTACGTGAGTTAGAGCTACTAAGGCACGGTTTGCATCTTGTTTTCCGTATTTTGAATCTTGTATCTTCCTTCCGATCCAATCGAAAATATCAGAATAGATGGTTTGTGGACAAGCCCATCCGCACCAAACTCTACCAATCAGAGTAGTAAAGAAGAAAAGGGAGAGTCCGGCAGCAATCAGGAATAAATGAAGAAAATATCCTTCCTGAGGGATAAAAATATTACCGAATAGAAAGAACTTTCTATCCGGTATATCCAATCGGATAGCTTGAAATCCATCCCAGCGAATCCAAGGAGTTATAAAAAAGAGAAGGACCAAGAAAACCTGGACGTAATTTCTTGCAGTCCTTATCTTTCCCTGCATTGGTCTTGAAATGATCATTGCTCCCCCTTATGATCCACTGAGACGGTTGAACTTATTTGGAAGATTTTAGCTCCGGATTCCGGGAAGCCAACCAAGCAAGTACTTGGTAAACTTTTTCGGAACCTAATGAGTTCTCATGAGCCGGCATCGGTCCTCTGCCTAATTTCGCTCTTTCAACGGAAATTCCCTTCATTACGGTTGCATAAAGTTCTAGATCCGTATTTCCGTGCAGCCATTCCTTATCCATTAGGTTAGGGCCTACTAAACCTTCTCCTGTCGGTCCATGGCAAGCGACACAATAGGTTTGGAACGTTTTTTGTCCCGCATTGATCGCTTCTTGGTTCCCTCTGAACGGATTTGATCCGTCTGTAGACTCAACTGCAACGTTACGATTCGGAAATTCTTTCTCGTATTCTTGGATCTGGGCCGCATAATACTCGCTTGTTCCCCAGTCCGAAAATCCGTGGAAGTATACGGCGTAAACCCCAGCGAAAATAATACATCCTAAGAAAACCCATTTCCACCATTCTGGAAGGGGATTGTCTGCCTGTCTGATCCCGTCGAATTCCTTGTTTGGATCACTCATATTAATCCTCCTCCAGCATTCGGAATTTAGGTTTTTCCATTCTTTCCTTTCTGGAACTTCTATATACGTATAAGATAATCGTAAATATGGATAGTACCAGGATCGGAAGTCTTAACGATTTATAAATTTGTAATGTATCTAAATCCATATCGTATCTCACTGTAAACTTTTGGACAATTCGGCGGTATCTCTTCCCAATTTCAGCAGGTATGCGATTAAAGCGTCTCCTGCAGTTTTTCCGGCTAATAAATTAGGAGCGGAGGAGATATCTTCTTCCGTATATGGAACTCCTACCTTTTGGAGTCCTCTCATATGGTCCGCGATCTTAGAAGCATCGACGGTGGAAGACTCTTCGAATAACCAAGGATATGCAGGCATTATGGAACCTTTTGCTGTATCTCTAGGATTAATCAAATGTGTCTTATGCCATTCCGCAGAGGGTTGTATCTGAGATTCATGAGCCAGATCCGGTCCTGTTCTTTTGGATCCCCATAGGAAAGGGTGATCGTAAACATACTCTCCCGCTTTGGAGTAACCGTCTTTTCCATAGGAATGCTGAGGGTCGAAACGATCCACTTCCCATTTAAAAGGACGTATCATCTGAGTGTGACAGTTATTACATCCTTCCTTCTGATAAACATCCCTTCCTGCCAATTCCAATGCGTTATACGGCTTTACGTTCTGAATAGGCTCTGCCGTTTTTGTGAGGAAGAAGGGAGGAACTAACTCGAATAATCCTCCGATCAAGATAGCTATCGTAGTATATAATGTGAATTTAACTCCGTGTTTTTCCCACTGATCTGTAAAACCGGAGAACCAATCCAATAATTTGTCGAACCAATTCATACAACTTTCTCCTCTTTTGATCCGATCCTTAGATCGACTTCCTTGAATCCGGAGCCGGAGTTCATGATAGTACGGACTACATTATAGATCATGATGATTAACCCGGTAAAGTAGAGTCCTCCTCCGATACCACGGAACAACCTATATGGTTTTAAAGTTTCTGTGATCTGTACCCAGTTCGGGAACTTTAAAGCTCCTGTTTCGTCTATTGCTCTCCACATGGATCCTTCGCTGATTCCGGATACCCACATTGAAACGATATACAATAAGATCCCAAGGGTCGCGATCCAGAAGTGAACGTTAGCCAGTCTTTCAGAGAATAAGTTAGTATTCCATAACCTAGGCACCAAATAATAGATGACTGCGAAAGACATCATACCTACCCAGCCTAATGTTCCTCCGTGAACGTGTCCGATGATCCAGTCGGTATTATGACCTAAACCGCTTACTGCTCGGATGGAAAGAAGAGGTCCTTCGAAAGTGGACATACCGTAAAATGTGAGTCCTACTAAGAGCATCTTTAAAGTAGCATCCGTTTTGATTTTTTCCTTGGCTTGAGTAAGTGTTAAAAATCCGTTTAACATACCTCCCCAAGAAGGCATCCATAACATAATACTAAATACCATCCCTGTAGTTTGTAACCAATCTGGAAGTGGAGAATAAAGTAGATGGTGAGGACCCGCCCAAATATAAAGGAAGATCAAACTCCAGAAGTGAATGATGGAGAGTCTATGACTATAAATGGGTTGTTTGATATGTTTGGGAAGATAGTAATACATCAATCCCAGAAATGGAGTGGTGAGAACGAATGCCACCGCGTTATGTCCATACCACCATTGGATGTTTGCGTCATACACTCCGGAGTATATAGAATAGGATTTGATCCAACTTACCGGAATAGAAAGGTTATTTACGATGAATAGGATCGGGATCGTAACCCAGGAAGCGATATAGAACCAGATCGCTGCATATAGTTGCTTTTCTTCGCGAGTAAAGATTGTAGCGAAGTAGTTGATCAGGAAGATTACGAACCAGATCACGATCATAAGGTCCAAAGGCCATTCCAATTCGGCATATTCCTTGGATTGGTTTAAGCCTAAAGGCAGGGTGATCGCTGCCGCAATTATCGTAAGGTTGTAAAGGACTAAGTGTAAGTTTGCTAGCTTATTGCTCCAAATTCTTACTCTACAAAGTCTTTGTACAGTGTGATAAGCCGTTGCGAATATAATACTCAATGCGAACCCGAAAATCGCCGCATTCGTATGTAAGGGTCTCAACCTGCCGAAAGTGAAGTAGGGTCCGAAATTCAATTCAGGATATACCATTTGGAAGGCGATCCATACTCCCACAAGCATGGAAGCCACGCCCCAAACCAATCCCGATATCAAAAATCCTTTGACGATCGTATCGTTATATTTTTGTTCTGAAGAACTCATTCTTGATCTCTCCGGTTTTTCCGTGAAGGATAATTCCACATTTAGATTGGAATGTCGAAACGCAAGGATTCCGACTTCTTCTTCCTTCAAAACGGTCTTGATAATTGTCAACTGGAGAGTGAGGAGTTGAACTTGTTTGTCAATAAATTACTATTTAATTAAATTATAATATACTTTAGAATGTGCAGGGGTTTTCGATTTTGAGAATTAAAATCCTTTGAATCTTTCGAAAGCCTCTCTTTCCAGGGATTCTCTATGATTCGGATGAGCAATTTGCGTAAGAAGTTTTGCTCTTTGTTTTAGATTTTTGCCGTAAAGATCCGCGATCCCGTATTCTGTGATTATATAATGAACATTTGCTCTGGTAGTGGTTACACTTGCACCAGGTTGTAGAATTGGAACGATCCTGGATTTTCCGTGAGAAGTTACGGAAGGAAGTGCAATGATCGGTTTTCCACCCTCAGAAAGGGAAGCTCCTCGGATAAAATCCATCTGTCCTCCCACTCCGGAATACTGTCTGGTCCCGATAGAATCCGCACATACCTGACCGGTAAGATCCACTTCGATCGCAGAATTGATCGCGGTTACTTTTGGATTTTTGCGAATATTCGCAGTATCGTTGATATAGCCGATATCTAAAAATACAACTTCCGGATTATCATCCACAAAATCGTAAAGTTTTCTGGTTCCCATCACGAATCCTGTAACTATTTTTCCAGGATGGATCTTTTTATGTTTACCTGTGATGATCCCTTTTTCCACCAAAGGAATGACACCGTCTGAAAACATTTCCGTATGAATTCCTAGATCTTTATGATTTTGTAAACAAGAGAGGACTGCATCCGGAATAGCTCCTATTCCCATTTGTAAAGTGGCTCCGTCTTCTACAAGACCTGCTATATACTCACCGATCTTTGATTCTATTTGGTCGGGTTTCGTATATTTTGCTTCTAATAGTGGAATATTACCTTCTACTAATTTATGGATTTTGTTTATATGAACGATCCCGTCTCCATGTGTTCTGGGCATAAAACTGTTCACCTGAGCGATTACCAGATTGGCAGAATCAACCGCGGCCTTGCTTATATCGACGGAAACTCCTAAGGAGCAAAAACCATGTTTGTCAGGAGGAGAAACTGTGATAAGAGCCACATCCAAAGGCAGGATCTTTTTTCTAAATAGAGAAGGGCATTCACTTAAGAAGATGGGAAGATAATCAGCTCTTCCTTCCTTTACCGCCTCTCTCATATTCGCTCCTACGAATAGAGCGTTTGTATGAAAAGAAGACTCCATCCCATTTTGGGCGTAGGGAACTTCTCCTTCCGTATGGATATGAACCATCTCAACATTTTGTAGCTCTGAAGCTCTGGAACTTAATGCTTCGACTAGAAGTTTAGGAGCGGCGAATACGCTGTGGATGAAAACTCTTTGGTCGTTTTTGATCTCTGCAACCGCTTCATTCGGGGAAACATAATGTAAGTCCATATCGGAATTATTTTCCGATTTTTACCGACTAGAAGTCAAGGGACAAAATTCCGGAGAATGTATTGATATTTCTTATCTTTTGTATTTTGAACGAATATGTGAAGAAGGTCCGCTGGATCGAAAAGATCCCTAGAATAAGGGAGAATTTTACTTCTTCTATTTCTTTCCTGAACCTTATTCTGGAACATTAAAAAGGTTTATAATTCCGGAATGGTCTGAAGAATCAGTGTAGATGTATTCCGTTTTCTCTCAAAAATTCCCGGGAGTTTTACTGATCTCAATCTTGTTGTTTGGTTTGGGATGCGAGTCGGGATCTTTTTCAAAGATAAAACCGAAAGTAGAAAACGGAATATTGGACCTAAGCAATCGTTGGGACTTCGGAAAAGAAGAACCTCTGAGTATAGAAGGGGACTGGGTATTTTATTGGTCTCAATTATTTTCGGAGATCAAAAATAATTTAAAGTCCGATCTGGATCCTTCTCAAAAATCCAAAGAGCAAATCAAATTCGGAGATGTTCCAAATGTTTGGAACGAATACAAAGATCTAAACCAAAACTATCCCGGCTTCGGATATGCCACCTACAAGATACTCCTTCGTTTAGACAAACCTGAAACTGATATGGCAATTAAGATGCTGGAAGCTTCCACATCTTATAATCTTTACGTAAATGGAAAAAAGGTGATCTCGAGCGGAGTGGTCGGAAAAACTCCTGAGACAAGCGAGCCTTTGTACAGACCTGGAGTGAGCGAATTATTCGATCTTGGTAAGGAAAATGAAATTGCGATAGAGATCTCCAATTTTTCCCATTTTAAAGGAGGCCCTTGGGCAAAGATCTATATAGGAAAAAGAAAGGATCTGGTTACCGTACGCCAGAGTAATGTCAGATTAGATTTGTTCGTAGGTGGAGGACTTTTTGTTTTAGGTCTATATCACCTTAGCTTATTCGCATTCTTAAGAAGAGAAACCTCTACATTATATTATGGAATTCTAACAATCTGTTCCACTATCCGTATTTTGATAACAGGAGAAAGGATATTATATTCTATTTTTCCTAATTTTGATTTCGAATGGGGATATAGGTTGGAATTAATATCCAGCTTTTTGATCGCAATATTCTTTCCATTATTTATCCGAACCTTATATCCGGATGAGATAAACAAAAAAGTTATTCGGTTTTTAATTAGTATCGTTATAGGGCTTTCTGTAATCGTATTATTCACTCCTTTGGTCATCTATTCCAGGACCATCTCTATTTTTGGGATTTTAGTTACTATAGCTTGCTTTTATCTAGTATACGTTTTTTGGAAAGCGATGCAGAATAAGAAGCTGGGGGCAGATGTAGGCTTATTCTTCTTTCTTCTCTTTTTTGCAGTAGTGACCAATGATATATTGTATGCGAATATGATCATAAATACTGCATACTTCTCCTCTTATGGAGTAGCTTCTTTTTTTGTGGCCCAAGCGTTTATGGTCTCTCAGAGATTTACTAGCGCCTATAAACTTTCCGAAAAATTGGCTCACGATCTACAAGAATCCAACCAACGATTGATCTCCTTGGACAAATTGAAGGACGAATTCTTAGCAAATACTTCTCATGAATTGAGAACGCCATTGCAAGGGATTATTGGAATTGCTGACTCCTTAAAAAGAGGAGTGGGTGGTCCATTATCTGAATCAATTACAAGACAATTGGGAATGATCGTCACTAGCGGACAAAGACTTTCTAGTTTAGTAAACGATATTATAGATTTTTCTAAATTAAAACATAAAGATTTAAACTTAAATCTAAGATCCGTAGACTTATACCAAGCTGTGAATTTTACTCTAGAGTTGAACCGGATCTCAGCTGACGAGACTAAGATAAAATTAGTGAACGCTATCTTACCTGAGTTTCCGGATTTACTCGCAGACGAAAATAGACTACAGCAGATCCTGCAAAACCTAGTGAGTAACGCGATAAAATTTACGGAGAAGGGAGAGATCGTAGTCAGTGCTCGGATCAAAGCCCTTGGGATTGCAGAGGTTAGCGTAAAAGATACAGGAATAGGGATCGATCCTGTAGAACACCAAAAAGTATTCGAATTTTTCGAACAAGTAGAAAGAGGGGATTCCAAAAATAGTTCAGGCGCAGGTCTTGGACTTGCTATCAGCAGGGCATTAGTTGTATTACATGGAGGAGAGATCGGAGTAGAGTCCAGCTCTGGTTCTGGGTCTCGTTTTTATTTTACGATTCCACTAGTATCAGGTAAAATCCCAAGATCGGATGGAAAAGAATTAAAAAATTATAAAGAAGGAAATCATCTTGGTTCAACGGTGGCTCTTCAAAATGAGTCTTCCGATTCTGAAAAAAATGCGAGGATCTTGGTCGTAGACGACGAACCTGTAAACTTGCAAGTAATACAAAACTATCTTTCTTTAAGAAATATTTCCTCAGTCACAGCAAAAAGTGGAATGGAAGCCTTAGAAATATTACAAAAAGACAAGGAGTTTGATGTTGTTATTTTAGATGTGATGATGCCTAAGATGTCCGGCTTAGACACAGCCAGAGAGATCCGTAAAACACTTAGCACATTGGAACTTCCCATATTGATGTTGACCGCAAAAAACCAGGACAAGGATCTAATGGCCGCGCTGAATAATGGTGCAAATGATTATCTACTCAAACCTTTCGATTTTGAAGAATTGATCTTAAGGATCAATAATTTACTCGCTTTGGCGGACGGTCACAAGAGCCGCTTAAATCAGGAGAATGAAAAGAGAGAAGCTGTAAATAACGTAAGGCAGAGGATTAATATCGACTTACACGATCATTTAGGCGGAAAACTTACCGATCTAAAGTTTTTGTCGGAAGAATTATTGGCCCAAAACCAAGAAAATAAGCCTATCTTCAAAAAGATCAACGAAGCGGTGAATCAGTCCATCCATATCCTGAGAGAACAGATGTTGAAGATAGAGGACCTTGGATTATTGTCCGAAAATTTTATCACAGGTATCAACTTAGTTTTACTCAGAAGATATTCGGATGTGGAAAGAGACTTGGAATTCGAATGCCAAGACGAACTACTTAAATTTTTTGAAGAAGAAAAGAATGAAACTTCTGTAATAGAACTGTATAGTATTGTAAATGAGATCACGAATAACGATCTAAAATACGGGCAGAGTGTTTCTAAATGGAATTTCTATTTAGAAAATGGAGATCTGATTACCGAAATGAATGCGGAATCTTCCTACCATCTCAGAAAACATAAAACCGGAAGAGGTACCGAGAATCTGATCTATAGGATCTCTGGGCTTGGTGGAAAAGTGGAAATGTCCTTAGTTGAAAACATATATAAGATAAAAATAAATATCCCGATCGGAAATTTTTCCGTAAAATAAATAAGGTGTGAATACTGTCATGAAAAGTTCGGAAATCAAAGTAGGAATCGTAGAAAACGACGAAAGTTTTAAGAATCAGATCCTAAAGACGCTGGAATCCATTCCTGAGATAGGTGGTGTGTTCCATTGGGAATCCGCAGAATCCTTTTGGGAAGATGAAAAGGGAAGGGCATTAGATATAATTTTTCTGGATATTATGTTATCCGAAATGAATGGAGTGGAACTTGCCGGAAAAATTTCCGCTAGGGATCCAGAAATCTCCAAAATTATGCTCTCCAATATGAATTCGGACGAACTAATTTATGAATCCCTAAAGAACGGTGCCATCGGTTATATCCTAAAATCAGAATTAAAGGATATCGCGGATGTGGTGGATACCGTTTTAAAAGGAGGAGCGATCATCACTCCTACCATTGCGTTTCGAGTACTGAATAGTTTTAAACAAAAGGATTATTCGGGAGAATTTAAACTGACCCCGAAAGAAAAACAGATCTTGGACGAGATGGTAAAAGGAAAGACGATCGGAAGAGTGGCGGAATTCCTAAAAGTCAGCAAATACACTGTCCAACACCATGTGAAGAATATATACAAAAAACTGAATGTACACAACAGAGCCGAATTGGTGAGAAAGGCGAGTGATATAGGCTTATTGCCTTAAATGTTTTTACGAGCCGGGAATATTTATCAATGTTTCCAGTAGGAGCCGCAAACTAGTAATCATTGGGAAATCGTGCTCAGCTCATCCAAGAAAGCCACCGCGAAACTTCCGGTGCCGGAAGATCTTTCTGCCGCTCTGGAACCCGCAATTGCAAAAACAGCGGATGCGGAAACTGCTGCACGTAATGCGTCTTTTTGAACGGCTAAGAAAGAGGCGATCAATGCTCCTAAAGAACATCCCACTCCGGTAACCTTAGTCATCAGAATATGCCCCCCAGGGACCGCAAAGGTCTCTTTTCCATCGGTGATATAATCTACTTCTCCGCTGATTGCAATTATAGCTCCAGAATTGATCGCCAATTCTTTAGCAAGAGGAAGTGCATCTGAAGAAGCAGCCGTAGAATCCACACCCTTTCCTCCGCCTACAGTGCCAGTAAGAGCCAGGATCTCGGAAGCGTTTCCTCGGATTACAGTCGGTTTATGTTGTAAAAGATCTTTCGCAATTTCAGTTCTATATCTAAGAGCGCCTACTGCGACCGGATCTAAAACCCATGGAGTTCCAGCTTTTTGGGCAGAGATCGCAGCAGCTTTAATCGCCTTAGCATCGAAATTATTTATTGTCCCTATGTTGATCAGCACTCCACCTGCGATTGCCGCGAAATCGGAAACTTCTTCTTCTGCGATGACCATTGCGGGAGAAGCTCCAGCTGCCAAAAGAACATTCGCGGTCCAGTTCGTGACCACGATATTTGTGAGCACATGTGTAAGAGGCGCGTGTTTGCGGACTTCTGCCAGGTCGGAAACCACGTCGGAAGAAGGCCAGGTTCTTTGTTTTAAAGAAGCAGTTGTCATAAATTATTTTCCTTGGTCGCTTTCCGCCGTATCACGTATCCAACATATTGAATTATATCATAGCATAGCAGAATGAGATTGTAAAGAGGCACGAGTCAAACTATTTTTCCTTTCATAAACGAATAAAGAAGAAGGAGGAAAGGAAGTGAATCTACTATAGAGGAGTCAGACTGAGTGCATCTTCATTAAGCATGCATAACGTTCTGGCTTTGAGATACTTTCTGATATTCTATCTTGGGATAAAAAACGGACCTATTACTTAAGAGACTCATGGTCTTAGGTCGGGGACTTAACAGTTATCTTAACTTTTTTTGCGAATTTTTTTGAAATCGTAAGACATAGTGTAGGGATTATTTATAAGATCCGTCTACATTAGTAATCACTCTTATCTAGTTTTCATTAGGGAGGAATAATGAAAGGAAGGATTGCCGGCATCAATGAGAAGTCGAATAAAATGATTATACTTACCGAGCACGGTTACACTTTTGGGAGCGGCAATGTAGAATACATGCAATTGGATCATGTAATCACTGGCGAGCTGAGAAGTAGTGGGACTGAGATCCTTACCAATATTACTTCCGGAGACGACTTTGTGTTAGATATAGAAGCATACGATTGTTCTAAAGAGATCGCGCTTACTTTATTGAATGCGGAATAGTTTTTCGATCCATTCTTGCTTTTCTAATAATAGCGAATAGCGTAAAAATCCGAAGCCGGGTTCACCCGACTTCGGAGAAGAAAATTATCTTCCGTATTTTGCGGTCAATTTTCCTTCTGCAAGTTTTAGGGAATTGATATAAAACCCGACTAACGCACCTGAAGCTTCTCCATCCAAGTCTATCTTATCCTTTAGAGCAAATACCTTAAAGATATAACGGTGAGGTTTGTCTCCTTTAGGCGGGCAAGGTCCACCATATCCAGGTTTACCGAAATCAGTTCTACCTTGGACTGCACCTGCAGGCAGCGGTCCTTTATCATTTCCTGCTTTTGCTGGAAGGCTTGTGACAGTTGCTGGAATATTGATCACAGTCCAATGCCACCATCCACTTCCGGTAGGAGCATCCGGATCGTACGCAGTCACTGCGAAAAATTTGGTTTCTTTAGGAGCGCCTGACCATTGTAAGTCGGGAGAGTTATTCTCTCCGGAACATCCGAATCCAGAAAAAACGTGAGCGTTGGCGATTGTTCCTCCTTCTTTGAGGGCGGAGCTAGTGACCTTTAGGTCCACGGCAAACGCCGATCCAGCAAAGAATAAAACACAAAGTAAAATACCGTTCTGAAACGATTGGAATCTCTTCATAAAACCTCCGAGTTCTTATCGTTGCAGAATAACACCGGAAGTCTTGCTCTTCATTCAAAATTTAAGAAAAAATCGGTCTTATGTCCGGACCCGATCAAGGATTGTGCCGTTCCGATCACGACCTGCTTCTCTTCTCAACATTGTGGGAGAATATCCGAATCTGTCCCTGAATCGTACCGCGAATCTGGAAGCGGAATCGTATCCTGCTTCTCTTGCGATCTCTCCAATCGTTCGATCCGTCGCTTGCAATAGGGAAAGTGCAAATGACATTCTGACATCAATCAGTATCTCTGAAAAAGAAGAAAGTTCGGAGGAAAGTCTTCTTCTCAAAGTGGCTTCGCTCATATCCAGACGATCCGCGATTTCCACCGCCGACCAATCTTTAGCGGGATTTGCACTCAGAAAAGACCGAACTTTTTGGGAGATATTTTCAGGAGAAGGTACCTTGAACTTTCTTCCATACTCTCCTAACCAGATCAATATCTCAGTCGCCCTATGAATGGCAACCTGGTCGGAGATCAATTTGTCCGTGGTGATAGATTCTGTTGCAAGTTTGAATGCATCCGAAAATCCGGAGGTTATATTAGAAAAAATGAATGCGGGTTCTATATCTTTTAGGCCCTGAAGATCCGGTTTATAATTTCGGATCACATTTGGATGGAATGCGATCCAAGCAGCTTCGAATTCGTCGGCATCCGGCCGATTGATCACATCGAATGCCTGGCCTCCTGCGATTGCAACCGCTTCTCCTGCTTTGATATCCAATTCCAGATCATTCTGCTTCAGGCTTTTGATCCCTTTTTTGACGAATACCAATGTTGGTAGTTCGGTGACCACTCTAGAAAGATATAATTCTCTTTTTTGTATCACTGTGGCAGAGAGTCCGACCCCTTCTTTGGATATAATGGAACGTTTCATGATATAGTTTTCTGATCTGGACTCAGACTTGTCTCTTCTAAAATGGAGAGAGGTTTTTTGTTTTATACGTTTTTAGTAGGATAATAAAGAGGTTTTAGGTCAATAAACCGTACGAAATTTCTGCTTAGATGAACTGGCCAGCTCTAAGCGAATTTTACTTTTCACTTTCTTGTACTTTAAGAGAATACTAAATCGAAAGATCATAATTTTAAATAATTTCTTTCATCATTTCCTAAAAGAATAAAAAAGTATTTCCCAATTTTGTTACTTATCGAATACCAACAGGAACGAATGTTTCGATCTATCTTAGTACATTTGATTTGTTTAATATACTTTAATTAGTTATAGGTATATTAAACGGGGCATATTCGACATCTAAATCCTTTTATTCGTTTCTAAACGATAAATAAACATAGGGATCGAAATATTCAGCTAATCAGGAGTTTTTTATATGGCTGAAAACGGCATTCTGCAACATTCTTTGGGAGATAATGCAGCCCGCAAACTTGCAAATACAACGAAAACACAGGCACAATATGGTTTAATCACTCCCCGTTGGCTAGTTCGTTTATTGGATTGGAAACCTTTAGAGTCAGGGACCTTAAGAGTGAACCGAGTCAAAGACAATACCTCGGTAGAGGTTGTTTGCGGGCAGAAGGATGAGCAGCCACTCCCTGAAACTTTCGTAGACTACGAAGAAAAACCTAGAGAATATACATTAAGTGCAATATCTACTGTGCTGGATGTTCATACTAGAGTTTCCGATCTATTCAGCAATCCTTACGATCAGATCCAAGAACAACTTAGGCTCACTATCGAGAGCGTAAAAGAACGCCAAGAGAACGAGCTAATCAACAACGAAGATTACGGCCTACTGAAGAATGTTCCTAAAAAACAAAGGATCCAAACTAGAAAAGGAGCTCCTACACCTGATGATCTGGACGAACTCATTTCCAAAGTTTGGAAAGAGCCTTCTTTCTTCTTGGCTCATCCTTTAGCAGTAGCCGCGTTCGGCAGAGAATGTACTCGCAGAGGAGTTCCACCAGCTACTGTATCTCTTTTCGGAGCACAGTTCCTAACTTGGAGAGGGCTTCCTATCATTCCTACGGATAAACTTTTAGTAGGTGGAGAAACCGCTCCTAAGGCTCCTGGTGGGACAACCAACATTCTTCTTTTAAGAGTAGGAGAAAAGAAACAAGGTGTGATTGGATTATACCAACCTGGTCTACCTGGAGAACAAACTCCTGGACTTTCCGTTCGTTTTATGGGGATCAATCGTTCCGCAATCGGTTCTTATTTGATTTCTCTATATTGCTCTGCCGCTGTTCTGACCGACGATGCAATCGGCGTTTTAGAAAATGTGGATGTAGGCAATTATTATGAGTACAAGTGATTTTTCTCCGGAGCTTCCCGGAGAATTTTCGAATTGGAAGGATTCTCCTCCAGTAGATCCCAACTTGATTGCGGAATGGTCCAAGAAATTTTTCGGACCGCTTTCAAGCGGATCTAACGTGGACGAATTAGTGCTTTCTTCTTCCAAGATACCGACTGAGATACCTGTATCTAGTCAAAATATTATCTCTCAGGCAGAATCTGCTTCGGGAGGAAATTCTTGGACTTCTACTTCCGGATCTGGATACACTAGGGTTCCGGATCTGGGATTATCTGGTGTTGGAGTTCCTGCATTTCCGGGAGGTTTGAATATCCCGGGTGCTGGACAGGGATTGCCTGGCCAGAATTCCTCATTTTCTTTTTTAGATGAGTTTAGATCTTTCGATTCGAAGGCCCAGAATCTGCAAGTTTCCGACCCATTCAGTTTTAGTCCTAGTTTGGTCCCTTCCATAGATATTTCTTCCGGGAATTTTGATCTAAGTTATGCCAGGAAAGATTTTCCGATCTTAGAAGAGAAAGTAAACGGTAGGAATTTGGTTTGGTTGGACAACGCCGCAACCACTCATAAACCTCAGGCAGTAATTGATAGGCTTTCCTACTTTTACAAACATGAAAATTCCAATATTCATAGGGGAGCACATACTCTTGCTGCAAGAGCTACCGATGCGTACGAGGCTGCAAGGGAGAAGGTAAAGAATTTCTTAAATTCTTCTTCTACCGAAGAGATCGTATTTGTTAGAGGAGCTACCGAAGCGATCAATCTTGTCGCCCAAACCTGGGGAAGACAGAATATAGGAAAAGACGATGAGATACTTATCTCTTGGTTGGAACATCATGCCAATATCGTTCCTTGGCAGATGTTATGTTCCGAGAAGGGAGCCAAATTAAAAGTAATTCCTGTAGACGAAACAGGACAGATCATCTTAAGCGAGTATCAAAGATTACTCACACCTAAGACTCGTTTGGTGGCATTCACTCAGGTCTCTAATGCATTGGGAACTGTTACTCCTGCCCAAACAATGATAGAACTGGCTCATAAACAAGGAGCTACTGTACTATTGGATGGAGCCCAAGCAGTTTCTCATATGCCAGTGGATGTCCAAGCATTGGATTGTGATTTCTATGTATTCTCCGGTCATAAGGTATTTGCCCCCACTGGAATCGGGGTCCTATTCGGTAAAAAGGGAATTTTGGACCAAATGACTCCCTGGCAAGGCGGAGGGAATATGATCCAAGATGTTACTTTCGAAAGGACTGTTTATCAACCTGCTCCTTTCCGTTTCGAAGCAGGAACGGGAAATATCGCAGATGCAGTCGGTTTAGGTGCAGCCATCGATTATTTAAACAAATTCGGAATGGTCCGTATTGCAGAATATGAACATTCTCTTTTGGAATATGGGACCAAGGAATTGAAAAAAATTCCCGGTCTAAAAATGATCGGAACTGCACCTGATAAGGCCGGAGTATTATCTTTTGTATTAGAAGGTTTTAAAACAGAAGATGTCGGAAGATATTTAGCACAAGAAGGAATCGCAGTCAGATCAGGACATCATTGTGCGCAGCCTATCCTAAGAAGATTCGGATTAGAAAGTACCGTCAGACCTTCCTTAGCGTTTTATAATACTTGCGAGGATATAGACGCCCTTATCCGAGCTTTATATGACCTAATAGGCGGAAGGACTTCCGGCCCTCTATGAGGGTCGGGTCCTGAAGTAAGTTCCAGTCAATATTCTTCAGATAGAAAAATCGATCACATTGTCTAGTTCTTTGGAATTTCTGACCCGAATCTCATTTTTCTGATACACCACTGAATAAGGAGGAACACTCTGAGTGACCCAGGTGTTCCCTCCGATAATGCTATTCCTTCCAATGACAGTATCCCCGCCTAGTATGGTAGCTCCTGCATAGATAATCGTATTTTCTTCAATCGTTGGATGTCTTTTAATACTGGCTAGATCCTTACTCACTGAGAGTGCTCCTAAAGTAACACCTTGGTAAATTTTAACGTTATCCGCTATTTCAGACGTTCCCCCGATCACGATCCCGGTCCCATGATCCATAAAGAATGATTTTCCTATCTTTGCTCCGGGATGTATATCTATTCCTGTTTTTTCGTGAGCGTATTCGCTGAGCATCCTTGGAAAGATCGGAATTCTTAAGCGATGTAAAACATGAGCGACCCTATGCACTGCAATCGCATAAAAACCGGAGTAGGCAAGTATAACCTCTTTAACACTTTCCGCGGCGGGATCTCCTTTATAAGCCGCAATCGCATCTCTCCAGATCAGATCGTAAAGAATAGGTAATTCTTTTTTGAATTCGGAAAGCACCCAATTGATCTCAGGGCCGTTGGATCCGACCAAGTAAGGCTGTAATTTCTTCTTAGCATCCAAAAGAAAACGGGAGATACTATCTTCTACCTGAGTTCGGTCCCTAAAGTTTAGATCGGAGAAAAACCCTGCAAAAAGAATATCGAATAGTTCTTGGACAAATTGTCCAGCGACCTGTCTTCCACCGTAACGATGAGGATCTTCATTCTGTTTTTCGAATATAGAATCTAGAAAATTACGGTAATTGTCTTCCGAGGTTGGATCGATTTGAGGTGTCCCGTTTGTTTCTTGGATTCCCATGGTGCTTTCTCCCGACAGATCTATATGTAGTAAAATCCGTTATAATAGATATCTTTTGAATAGATTTCTGTGAAATCATAAATTATTTTAATATATTAAATTTTATTCTGCTTTAATTGTATAATTGCCGACCTCTCGTTTAATATATCTGGGTATCAGTATAATATATTTAGCTCTTTTGGGGATTAGAATTCACCTTATTGGATTTATTAAGTGCTATGATGGAATTTTCTGGGAGGCTTTGGTCATTCAGGGTTCTGGGGAGGAACAGAAATGAAGAAAGGCTTTGCTCGAAGCAGATATTCGGTTTTTATAATATTCTTGTTATTCGTTTTGGGGAGCGGAGAAGTTTTGGCGATCGATGGCTTATACTTTAACGCGATCAATTCCAGATACTTAGGACTTGCTGGAGCGGGTTACGCACTCGGTGGTTCTCCTGTCGATGTTGCTTTGAACCCTGCGAACTTGTCATTGGTAAAAGGTAAAAAATTAGAATTCGGTTTGGGGGCTTCTCTTATTCAGAACAGATACAGGGACCGCTTCCAAGATCCGAATCCGGAACTGGTCTACGAGAACGATAAAACGTCTAACGTTGTGGGCCCTGGTCCTTACGTTGCTTTTAAACTTCCCGTTACAGAAAATATCAATTACGGTGTCACATTCTATGTTCCGGGAGGAGCTTCCGGAGGAGTGGACAAGATCACAAGAAATACTCCTACCGGAGAATCGGTAAACCAATGGGCGGATGTAAATTTGCCCGGGCCACTAGGAAATTCAAAACAGATCAAAGAATCCAATTCGAATACGTTTGCAGTTTTTAAATTGGTAAACGGACTCTCTGTTAAGTTTGGAAATTTATCTTTGGGTGGAAGTGTGGAACTCGCTTACGGGACTCAAAAATTAAATCAAAAATACTATGATATCACAGGGAATATAGAGATCCCCGGCCAAGGATATTATTATGAAAGTTCCAAGAATGCTTTCGCCTTGGGTGGCATTTTAGGAGCCAATTATTCTTTTTCGGATTCTTTCCGTATCGCCTATGCGTACCAATCTCATGTAGGAATTCCTCTAAACGGTGGATACTCGATCGGAACAAACGATCCGAATTATTATCGTAAGACAGGTGTTTCTTATACTTTCGATCTTCCTGAAAAACATGTTTTAGGTCTTGCTTTCGGTCCGGAGAATCTAAAATTCGCATTGGATTTCGTGTATACCAACTACGGTTCTTATTTGAGAAAGGCAAACCAAACCTTGGAAGATCCATGGCTTCCTACTCCAATCGGAAAAACAGGATCTGCGGATGCACATTTGAATTTCAGGGACCAATGGGCGGTCATTTTGGGAGTAGAGTATAAGGCTTCTTCTTCCTGGATACTAAGAGGAGGATATTCTTATAATTCTCCATTAGTAAAAAGTAATGCATTGGGTGGGACTACTGGTGGATTTTTCTCTCTTACGGATATTGTTTCCGCAGGTTTCAGTTATTTATTCGACAGTTGGAGTTTGGATCTAGCGGTCAGTTATAATATTCCTAGGAAAACGATAGAAGGCGGAAAAGGAACGGATTGGGATCTGTCACATGCTGTTGGAAACGTGGGTAACGCGAATCTAACCGGTTATTCTTATAATGCGAGGGCAGGAATTCCATCCTTCAGTATCGGCGCGGTAAAATCTTTTGATTGATATTATAAGACAATAGAGCCGGTTTCGCCGGCTTTTAAAAGAAAGGTAAAGCTTGCTCGGGACTTATTTATTCTTTCTAAAGAAGAATTTAAGTCCTCGTGTGTTTTCTAGGCTTAGTTAACGAAATTTCTCAACTGTTGGAATACGGAACCGGAGTGCGCTCTTATATAAAGGGCATAACTGCTGGTTAATATACTCAAAACAAGTGGTAGAAATTTAAAAAACTTATTTTTAGCAAACGAGAACAGTATAAACGCAGGGAATACTCCTACGATTGGTATTAACGATCCTATAAATAGGAATAGATAAAACACCCAAAAGGAGGCGATTTCTTCCTCTTCCGGTTTTCCTGTTCTGTACTTGATCGGTTTTTGAGGCTGGGCACGTGAATGAATCACGACGCCTGCCGGTTGGGTTTTCATTCGGTATTTTTGATCCGACTTCTGGCTTCTATTATCCATTCCTTAAGTGTAGATCTTTTTGAAGGAAGAGCAATCTGATTCGGTTTATTTTTAAAATAAATCGAATATTCCAAAAATTGAAATTGGATCGAATCGGATGAAATCGGACGTAAATGATTAGTTAGGCGGTAAATAGGTTCCATAACCTTCTATAAGGTGGGAATTCCTGCGAAAACGTGAATTTTCGTGTTTTATCAATTTAAAGGGGAGGATGACCGTAATTCAATGATCATTTTAGTGCCTTGATCCAGTTCACTTTCCGCATAAATCCTGCCATTTAGAGCTTCTACTTGGGACTTAGTGAGAAAGAGTCCTACTCCTCTTGCATCCGGATGTCTATGGAATGTTTTATGTAAACCGAATAGTTTGTTTTGGTATTTTTTCAGATCTATCCCTAATCCGTTGTCTTCTACGATCAGTAAATATTTTTCTTCCGAAATTTCCGTTCGGATCTCTATTTTGGGAATTCTGTGAGAAGACCTATACTTAATAGAATTGGAAATTAGGTTCAGAAGGATACTTTCCAAATAAGTCTTATCGTATTCGAATTCTTCCAACTCGGAGAAGTCGGAGCGGATCTCTGCGGACGTTTCCAAGATCTGACCTTCTAAAATTCTCAGGATCTTTTTTAGAATGGAATCGAATCTTACAGTTTCAATCTTTCGTTTGGTTCCTTCTTGTATTTTTAATACTTCTACCAGGCTATCTAATGTCTCTTGCAGATAGTCGACAGAGATCTTGAATTTTCCGACTAAGGAATGGACCTCTTCTTCGGATTTTGCTTCTTCCACCAATTCCACTAGGGAGATCAAATTGCTGGTAGGGGCCCGAAGATTATGAGAAGTGATATGTGCGTAGTTTAGAAGTTGGGCGTTCTTTCTTCCCAATTGGTCCGCTAAAATTTCCAATTGTAGTTTTGTATCTTCTAATCTTTCTAAATATTCCTGGGCGCCCGATACGTCAGTGCCTATTCCTAAAAATCCGGAAAGTTTGGAGTCAAAACCCTTTACCGGAGTGATGATCATTTGCGCAGGGAAGACAGTTCCGTCCTTTCTTTTGTATTTCCAGATCCTGGAATCGTAGGATTCTCTTTTGGCGACCTCGCTGAATATATCAAATCCTTTGATTTCTTTTTTGTAAAGTTCGCTCAGTTCCTTACTTCTCTTATTTGTGTCTTCCTTATCGTGGAGTATTTCAGGGGTATATTTTCCGATCAGTTCCTCTTCGGAATATCCGAATAGGTTCTCTGCTCCTTTACTGAAAACCGTTATTACTCCCTGCAGATCCGTTTTGATAATAGCGACTTGGGTGGCTGAATCCAAGATCTGTTTCATCTCGTAGTTGATCGTGATCAAAGATTGTTCTGCGAATTTCTTTTCGGTGATATCTTCTATCTGAGAAACGAAATATAGAAAGTTCCCAAGCTTGTCTCTGACGGAAGATACGCTCAAATTGATCCAGATAATGGAACCGTCTTTTTTGAAGTATCGTTTTTCCATTTTATATGATTCGATCTCTTTATCTAGGATCTGTTTTACATAACTTAAGTCTTTTTCCAGATCTTCTGGATGAGTGATGTCTTGGAAGGTTAGGGAATAGAATTCGGTCTCTGCATATCCAAGCATATCACAAAGTTTTTTGTTTACCTTTAACCATTTTCCTTCTGAAGAAACGAGGGCCATTCCGATCCCGTTACTTTCAAAAGCCCCTCTGAACATGAGTTCGCTTAATACTAGGTTATCTTCTATCCTTCTTCTTTCTTCTATGTCTTGGAAGATACCGAATAAACGTGTACATTTTCCTTCGGAGAATTCCGCATGCCCAATCGTTCGGACCCGTTTGGTTTTTCCCGTTTCCGTTTGGATCTGAAGATCCATATCATAATCTGTTCCGGAATGTAATGCACTTTCGATGGCAAGTATCATTCTTGCTTTATCTTCTCCTACTCGGGCAAATCGAATAAAGTCATCTAGTTTAGGAGAGTGGTCATCTGGGACCTCGAATATCTCTTTGGTCTTTTTGCTCCAATAAGTATTGTTCGATATAAAATCTATTTCCCAGGTCCCGATCTTTGCGATCTCATTTACTCTTGCCAGATTTTCCTGGTTCTTTCTGGATTCTTGGTCAGCCTGTTTGATTCGAGTAATATCCCAATTTGTTCCGATCATCTGGATCGGATTTCCTTCAGAATCCCGGAACACTGCGGCAATCGCCTTAATATAGTGTACTGATCTATCAGGCCAGAGGATCCGAAATTCGGTATCGAATTCCTTTCTTCCTGCAACTGCATTATAAAAGTCTTCTATTGCTCTGGTTTTATCCTCAGGGTGAAGCGATTTCTCCCAGGCCTCATATGCACCTGAAAATTCCGTCTTTGGAACACCGTATAGATTGTACATTCCTTCGTCCCAGACTAAGACATTTTTGATCAGGTCTAAGTCCCAGATTCCTACGTTAGCCGCTTTTGTGGCGAGTTTTAATCTTCTGTTGCTTTGTCGAAGAGATTCACGATCCGCCTTGGGTTTGGTGATCTCTTGGAATAAGAATACAAATTTGTAAGATGCTTGTTCGGAAGTTTTTATATAGCGGATCCCCACTTTAAAGTATAAAAAGTCCCCATCAGAGCCGGCGATCTTCAATTCGAATGCAGAAGGATTTTTGCCGTTTTTTGCTGATTCAATTTCTAATTCAAATTTTGTCCTGTCAGCAGGATGGATCTTTGTTAGGAGGAATGAGAGAGAAATTTCGGATTCGTTTAAACCTAAACGTTTAGAGAGTTGGGGAGGGATCTTGCAGAGACTTATATCTTCCGTTTCCCAGACATACGTGTCTAGAAGTTCGGTTAGGAAATCCAGGGTTTGAGCAGTTTGGTTTTTTCCGAGTTCTTCTTTCTGAGACATACCGGGTTCAACTCGGGGTCGATGGAATTTTAGACGTATGATTTAGGATGTCAACACCAAACAAAAAAGTTCTTTCTGTATTCTGGATCTAGTCTCTTATTTAGGTATGTCCGATCTTCCATTGATTACAAAAGTTCACGAAGTAACAGGCGGTAAAATTTTCCAGATCACGATGAATCGTCCGGACGTTCATAACGCAGTGAATAAAGAGATGGCGGATCTATTTGTGGAAGCATGGAAAACTTTCCAAAAAGATCCGGAACTTACCGTAGCTGTTTTGCATGGAGCAGGAGATAAGGCCTTTTGTTCCGGAGCAGACCTTTCCGGTTTAGATAAAATGGCAAATCTGTATCTAAACAAAGAAGAAAGAGAAGAATATGCTAAGAATGATCGAGGCCCTTTAGGTGGTTCGAGGATCGTCCAGAAAAAACCTGTGATCACTATATCCCACGGCTATACTTACGCAGGTGGTTTGGAATTATTTTGTCACGGTCATATTCGTATCGCGGAGCCTCAGGCAATATTCTCCGTAGCTTGTAGAAGATGGGGAGTTCCTCTTGTAGATGGTGGAACAGTGTATCTTCCTAGGTTGCTTGGTTGGGGATCTGCGTTACCGATGATTCTCACAGGACAAAGGATACGGGCGGAGAGAGCCTACCAACTGGGTTTAGTTTGGGAACTTGCGAAAAAAGGAAAGGGTTTAGAAAGAGCATTTTCTTATGCAACCCAACTTTGCAGACAACCTAGAGATGCAATGTTCGCGGACCTGAATTCGGCTTTAGAAGGTTGGAATCTACCTTTACAAGAAGCGCTGAGTGTAGAAGCCAGAAATACTTTTCCTGTAATGGAAAGCAAAAGTACCAAAGAAGGTGTAAAACGTTTCTTGGATGGGGACCGTTTTTGGTTTAGATGAAATAAAACAAGTATAGGACATTCTCTATTTCCAAAATTGTATTGTTGGTTCCGAACAATAGTGATCTAATCCTAAAACCATTGCGGATACGTATCAATCGGATATTGTTAGGAAAAATTATCTGCCATAATATGGAGAATGTTTATGCGAACTAAAAATAGGATTTTGATCTTACTTTTGTTTCTATCTTCGATTGGTTTCGTAAATTGTGATGCTTATAACGATTTATACGGAACCGGAGGAGATGATAAGAATGACAAGAAGACCTGCAGCGCGGCCGCCGCATTGTATTTAAGTTGTTCGAACGAAAACCCTGGTTATGCAAATACTGCATGCTCTTCCCAATATCTATTGGCCGCTGCTGCTTGCGGTTACGGTGGGGGAAGTGGAGGAGGAGGCGGGGGAGGTTATTAAAACTTTTCCCCGACGAACAATAGCGGATCTGCTTTTGTTAGATCCGCCTTTTCGTTTATTTTTGTTCCGAAAGGATTTCTACATCCCATTCTTTTAAATTAGTTAATACATAATTCAAAAGTGTTTCCTGAGCCTTCCTGGAATCCTTAGTATCTATCTGGGGACCGAACTTCATATGGATCTTTCGGTCCCTATAAAGGCTGCCTAGATCTTTCCAGATTTTACCATTTTGCCAAAAATCCGTTTTGATCGCAAATGGAACTACCGGAACTCCCGCTCTCGCTGCAAGTTTAACCGCGATAGAATTAAATTCTGCCGGATTAAAAGTTCGGGTCCTTGTACTTTGAGGAAAAACTACAATAGAGACTCCTTTTTTCAGAAGATTGACTCCTTCTTCCAATACTTTTACTAGATCTTCTCTTGGATTGTCGCGTCCAACTGCGATCGGGTCTCTACTTCTCATGATAGGACCGAAATAACCTTTTATTAAACTTTCTTTAACTACATAGGTAAGCCTTCTGTGAGGCACCAAAAAATATGAAAAGACGAAAGTTTCTAAAACGCTCATATGGTTTCCCGCAAAAACCACAGGTCCCTTGGGAGAAATAACGTTTTCTAGGTTATCTATTTGGAATTTGCCCTCGCAGCCTTCGATCAAGTCTAATATCCCACCCGATAATTCTATCCAACGAGGATCGAAAAACTTTCCTTTCAAGGCGTCCTTTCTTGCGATGAAGATCTGACGGAAGTATCCATACAAAAAAGTAAGATCGGAACGGAATAAGAATCGATCTAAGAGCCATCTTTTTCGATCGGGAGGAGTGATGTATCTCAAGCTCACTCCTTCTCTCAGTTCGATCCTGCGTCCCAATTCTTCCTTGGTTAAGTCGTAAATCCCTGTGATCAGCGCTGAATCCGGGATTTTAACTATAGGCGTTGTGATCTTATCATAAATGGATTCTATTAAACTCACTCTAGGTTCCTTTTAGAAGCGTAAAGAATGACGAACATATTAATTTTCCCCGAATTCTTTTCCAGCTAATAAAAGGTTTTTTAAGATCTATTGTGCGGAGCACCGGAACTAAAATGCTTGGGAGAAGATCACCAATGTACTTCCAAAAACGGTTTTTCTGCTTTGCATTTTTGTTCGAAATCCAGGATCTCTTTTGCATTTTTCAAAGTGATATCAATATCATCCCAGCCGTTTCGGATCCGATTTACAGAAGCTGTATCCAAATGGAAGTTGAATGTTCTGTCTCCCGCTTGCACTTCGAAATTTTCGAGATCGACCCGAATCGAAGAACCTGGATTTTTTGAAACCCATTCGTTTAGGTAGGAGATCTCTTCTTCTTTCAAACGAACTAGTGCGATCCCATTCTTTGCAGAATTAATAGAGAATATATCGGCAAAAGAAGGAGCCAAAATCGCTCTGAACCCAAAATCCGAAAGTGCCCAAGGAGCATGTTCTCTACTGGAGCCGCAGCCGAAATTTTTTCCTGCTATAAGCACACTTGCATTCTTAAATTTTTCCTGGTTCAAAATGAATTCAGGATTTGGAATATTTCCTTCTAAGTCCGAATATCTCCAGTCATGGAATAGATGTTTTCCAAAACCGTTCTTATCTATAAGTTTCATAAACTGTTTAGGAAGTATTTGGTCCGTATCGATATCCTCTCTTGGGATAGAGATCGCAACTCCATTATGTATCGTCCAAATTTTTGGGTTCATGCCAATTTCCTCACATCTGAAAATTTTCCTGTCACTGCCGCAGCGGCTGCCATAGAAGGACTGACTAAATGTGTTCTTCCGCCTCGACCTTGCCTTCCTTCAAAGTTTCGGTTAGAAGTAGAAGCACATCTTTCTCCCGGTTTTAATACGTCGTCGTTCATCGCGAGACATAGGGAACAACCGGGTTCTCTCCATTCAAATCCTGCTTCTTTAAAAATTATATCCAGACCTTCGGATTCCGCCTGACGTTTTACCGATCCAGAGCCTGGAACCACCAATGCTTGCACCCCTGGATGTACTTTTTTACCTCTTGCTACTTCTGCTGCAGATCTTAAGTCTTCTATCCTGGAATTTGTACAGGAACCAATGAATACCTTGTCAATTTTGATCTCAGAGATAGGAGTTCCCGGTTTTAAACCCATATACTCCAATGCGTTCTTAGCGGTTTCCTTGGCTCGGGTATCTTGGAAGTCTTCCGGATTCGGAACGACACCTCCAATCGATAGAGACTGAGAAGGATTGGTTCCCCAGGTAACCTGAGGATCTATTTTAGAAATATCTAATTCAATAGTCTCATCGTATACTGCGTCTTTATCAGTGAAAAATGTTCTCCAAAATTCTACGGCTTGGTCAAAACTTTTGCCTTTGGGGACAAGCTTTCTATCTTTCAAATAATCGAATGTGATTTGGTCGGGTGCGATCAGGCTCGCTCTTGCTCCCGCTTCGATACTCATATTACATAGAGTCATTCTCCCTTCCATAGAAAGTGATTCGATCCATTCACCCTTGTATTCCATGGTGAAACCTCTTCCTCCTGAGGTTCCTATTTTAGAGATCAGTTCCAAGACTATGTCTTTGGCTGTGATCCCGAAGCCTGGTTTACCTATAAAACGCACCAACATGGATTTAGTTTTAGCCTGTTTTAATGTTTGGGTAGCAAGCACGTGTTCCACTTCGCTTGTTCCGATCCCGAACGCTAAAGCGCCGAATGCCCCATGAGTTGCTGTATGAGAATCTCCACACACAATGATTGAACCTGGGATCGTAAATCCTAATTCAGGTCCCAAAACATGCACGATCCCTTGGTCAGGGTCTTCGGGTCCGAATAAACGTATCCCGTAGTCTTTGCAATTTTTTTCCATGGTATCTATCTGCAATCTGGAGACAGGCCCTGCAGCATCTCTGTTCTTGCGATCTCTTGTGGAAACATTATGATCCACCACTCCGAAGGTAAGATCGGTCCTTCTTACGTTTCTATTCTTATTCCTTAAACCTTCGAATGCCTGAGCGGAAGTCACTTCATGAAGAATATGACGGTCCACATATAAAATGGATTCAGAATCCGAATTTTCGGAGATCTTATGATATTCCCAAATTTTGTCGTATAGAGTTTGTCCCATATTTCCCTCTTGTGAAAGAAGGTATCAAATTTACTGATATAATGCAAATAAATTGGTTTTATAAAATATATAACTAAAAGTTATATGTAGTTATGGAATTCAGACAGATTGTTTATTTTCTGGAAATTTCGGAATCAGGCACATTCCTAAAGGCTGCTTCTCGTTTGGGATTAACACAGCCTGCGCTTTCCAAACAGATCTATCTTTTGGAAAAAGAATTGGGAGTTATCGTTTTGGAAAGAGGGGGAAGGGCAGTCAGGCTCACCCACGAAGGAGAAAGGTTTTACCAGTATTCTATCCGGATGAAAGAATTATGGGAAGAGATCCAAAATGGTTTTTCCAAGGAGAATGAACTAAAAGGAAATTATTCCATCTCCGCAGGTGGGACAGTTTCAGCTTGGATATTGCCTCAGATCTTAAAAGAGATCCTGAAAAAAAGAACGGGGCTTTCTCTTTCCGTAAGAGAGGGAGATGCCGGGGAAACCAAGGACGCAGTTTTAAAGGGAGAAGTGGATCTTGGGATCTTGACAGGACCGATCTCAGAACCTAGTCTGAATGTTTTGGAATTTTTATCCGATCGTATCTTCCCAGTGGCTGCGAAAGACCACCCCATTTTCCTAAAAAATAAAATTAGAATAGAAGATCTGAAAAAACAATCCTTTGTATTATTCCATCCAGGTTCCGCACTTAGGAAGGCAGTGGAGAAAAAGATTAAATCTTTCACTAAAGAATTCAGTCCTAAGATCGCAATGGAACTTAGGAGTGTGGAGTCTGTAATCAAATCATTGGAAGCAGGACTCGGGATCGGATTTTTGTCGGAATATTCCATTAGCCCTAAGCTTAAAAAAATCAAATTCGAAGAATGGAATACGGAAAGGAAATTTTATCTTTGTTATCGTAGAAAATCCGGACCAGGACTTGCTTTACTTGCTGAGGAAATATTAAGATCGACTAAAGAATGGGGATCGCAGAGACCTTCTTCCCATTAAGAGGAAGAAGGTCTTAAATTTTATTTTACTCCGGTTTTATGTAAGAATTCCAAAACTTCTTTTTGGACCTTCTCTTTATCTGAGAATACATGTTTAGAAGTCAAAACATGGCTACCTACTTCTATTTGGACCTTAGTGTTGAGAGGATTTGGAGTATCTCCTCCGATCTTATCGAAACCTTTCAGCATCGCGTCCACACTTGCAGTTTTATCCTGATGATCCTTGTCTTTATAATAATATACTAATAGAGTAGGGACCTTGATCTTCTCCAGGCTGTTTTGGCTGAATACGAATTTGGTCGCATTGCTTACGTGTTGGATCGCGGATAAATACTGATCCTTATACCAATATTCGTAATAATGTTCTCCCACTCCGTCGTCCGGCTGTTTAGGAGGGGATTTTCTGATCTTTCCTTGGACCGTTTCTCCAAAGGTCATTCCTCCCGGATAAAAGAATAATTTAGCCAAAGGGACCGCAAAATCGAAAAACGGGGAGAATAATACCAGATCCTTGATCTTGTCCGGATATTTTCCCGCAAGATAAACAGAGATCAAGCCGCCCATACTGGTTCCCATGAGTATAGTTTGATTTCCTAATTTATCCATCATTAATAGACTTTCTTCCGCTACGCGGATATATTCCGTAAAAGGAGTGTCTCTATGATCCTCATTATTGGTTCCGTGACCCGGGAGTCTTAAGTAGTAAGTATTTGCCTTGAGAGAGGCGGAGATCTTGTCTACAGTCTCTTCTCCTTCTGCGCGGGACGCGCCAAAACCGTGTATATAAAGAATTGCGAATTCCGTTTTTCCTGGAGAATAACGGATCAATTTTTCTTCGGATCCTGGTCTTCCGTGAAGTGATTTGGTCTCTTCTAATTTGGTTTTATAAAACGAATCGAAACTTTGCGTTAGGTCCGCTTTTGGATGGAATTCGTATTTGGGGAATGTAGCGTAATAGATCCCCAAATAGGCGATAAGCACAGCACCCAGGCCGATCGAAACCCGTTTGAATATTTTTTTCATCCTTCTCTCCGTGTTTTTCGGATTCATATGCGCGACGAAAAGGATATTAGGAACCCTTTATTTTGAGGCAAGGACTTTTGTTGGAAGAAATGAACGGAATCTAGACCGGGTTCTTGAAAGTGCCAGGTCTTTTAAGCTCTTTTTTTCTTTTCGGAATCCAATTGGAATAGCACGTCCGAAAGATGGAATTCGCCTAGTTTTGCTTCGAGTGCGGACTGAGCCTCTTGGAAAATTCCGGTCAAAGTAGTTTGTATCTTTTTACCCACAGGGCATTTCGGGTTCGGCTTGTCATGGATCGAGAATAGAGGAGCCTCCGTTTCCACAGCCTTGTAGATCTGTAAAAGTTGGATCTCCTCGGGAGATTTGGCGAGTTTTGCACCTGCAACTCCTTGTTTGGAAACCACGAGTCCTGCTTTTTTTAATTTTCCCAGGATGTTCCGGACTACAACAGGATTGGTCCCGATACTATCTGCCATAATTTGAGAGGAACTGGCTTCTTCTCCATCCCGGTCGACCAAGGAAAGAATATGAATGGCTATGGAATACCTGCTCGGAATCGACATCTTTCCCCCTGTAGTTGATGCTGGGCGATCTTTCGAATTCGCCAATCATATTTTCTGACGACCGAAATATCTAGGAACTCTCCTGTTAGGGAATAAAAAACGATTTGGAGCCTATTTTTTCGTTTTCCCCTGGTTTAAGAAATATATTTCTGATTTCTGCAATTTCTCGGAGGCATCCTATGTTCGCTAAGTATTCGACTCTATTACTAGGGGCATTGTTCTTTTTTCACTGCGGTAAAAAATTGCCAGTTTCCATGATCACAGCCACTTCCATGGATAGCGGGCTCCCGTTCGAGATCCTGGACGGAAAAAAATGGAGACCGGAAGAAGGCGCCAAATTCGTTAAACTTCATTTTTATCCGGATGAAACCTTCTTATTATCCAAGATAGAAGTAGAATCCTGTAATGGGGACTTCTCCGATCCGATCACCGCCTATATTAACTTTGATGAATATAGCCAGGAACTGTCCACAGGATCCACTGCCGCGGTTTCCTTCGATGCACCTAAGAGCACTCGATCAGTTACTTTTAACTTTCATAAAAATGCAAACCTATGCGTGCAGAAGGTAAATTTTTACGACGACAAGGGTTCCAAGATGAAATGGAAGGGGCCGAAAGTTGTAGAAGCGTCTGTGACCGCATCCGAAACCGCTAAGCCGAATCTTTCTTACGACGTGATGAACTTATTCGACTCTAGATACGAATATGCTTGGGCCTCCGACAAAAAGGGTCCAGGGGTAACTTTGGATTTCGATTTTAAGGAAACTCAAAAGATAAAATCCATCAAGATCTGGAACGGTTACCAAAGATCCGACAGACATTGCCAGACAAATGGGAGATTAAAAACCGCAATTATCACAGGTGATAACGGATTCGAAGAAAAGATCGAAGTAGGAGATATCATGGGACCACAAACCATCCAATTCTCCAAAACGTTCGAAGGTAAAAAATTAAAACTTAAAGTAGATTCTATTTATACAGGAAAAGATTATAAAGGACTTGTTATCAGCGAGATCCGTTTTTCAGACGGAGACGACTGGATCTTACCGAATCCAATGGAGCAAGTTAAGAAGATCGCAAAAAACAATTTTTTCCAATTCACAGCGGCTAATATAGATAATGTACTGAACTGGAGTTATGTAGGAGGAGAATATACCGGAGCTATTCCTGCTGCAAATGCGAGTGTAGAACAACAACAGGCTCAAACCACTGAAGGTTCTCCAGCGGAAACAACCGGAGAAGAAGGCCAGACGCCTGAAACCAGTCTGATTTCTTCCAACTGGACTTTAAGATTGAGATCCGACGGAAGTCTTTTCTTTGAGGGAAATACGACCGAGGCCGATGGAGATGGACAAATTAATAAAAGTTTCTTTGCATTAGGAAATTATGAAGTAAAAGAAGCCAAGCCCGACGGTTTGAAACTTCGTATATTCGGTCTTGTTCGAAAAATGACCCAAAAAGAGTATAACGAAGATTATTACGGCGGGGACTGCAATGGCTGCGGAAGAGACTGTAATAATAGTCAGGATTCGGAGAATGGAGAGAAAATTTTCCAAGAACAGATCCTTCTACGCAAATCTGGAAATAAACTTTTCATAAAGAATGAAAATCCAGGAAAAGTTTTCCAATTCTCTACATTGGAATTGGTCCAGGAATAAATTTTGTTTAGGAAAGTTATCCTTCTTCTTTTCGTTTTGAGCTTAAGCGATTGCGAAAAGGAAAAAAGTTCCGATCCTTCCTTTTCCCTGAATCTGTCCGGGAAAAAGGGGGGAGTTCCTGTTCGTATCGATTGGATCTATAAAGGTTTCCCGGGAGAGATGAAAATTTATGAACTGGCTTCTCAGAGACCGGTTCAGCTCTGGGATACAAACACCGTTTCGGATCTGAGTAAGGCTCCTATTTCGAGTTTGATAGAAGATTCAAGATTGGTTTTGGGTCCGGGAGAAACCCGCAAGTTTGCCTTAGTATATAAGAATGAAACAAAGGAGAAGTTATACTTTTTTGCTGCTCCTCATTCAGTGAACCCGCCTGAATTCGGTTTTGGTTTTAAATTCAAATGCCTTTGTGTAAACCATCTATTCCAAGTGGAACCAGGTTCTGTTTGGTATAGGATCGTTGAAATACGCACTATGCCAAACTGGGCGAGTGATCCATTCCAGATCACCCATACTTTAGTGAGAGTAGATCCATCTCAGGCGAAAGAATGGAGTAACACAGGAACACATTCCCATTCAGATGAATGAGAATGTTCTAAGAAAAAAAATAATATTAGGGTATTCTAAAATACTTCAGGCGAGGTTCGGGTGTTATTGTTCCGTTTTAGGCTCTGCGCCTGGATCCGGTTTTACACATACCAGAACCTTATTTTGAAGATAACATTCTGTTTCCGTTCCGTCCTTTTTTCTGTAAGGTCCAGGATTGGAATTGCTTGAATCCGTAAACTCTGTTACTAAAACGCTTCCGTCGGTAAACGTTACTTTTCCGGATCCTTTAATGATACCTTTTGCAAAGTTTCCTCGGATTACCGTTCCGTTGGAGTAGAAATACATTCCATCTCCTTCTTTCAGATCATTGACGTAAATTCCTTCGAATTTGTCGCCGTTCTTGTATACGAACTTACCTTTACCTTCTCTATGCCCACTACTGAATCCACCTGTGTATATATCTCCTGTAGAATATACGTAGGTGCCAGTGCCGTTTTCACAGTTGCCGGATTCGCAACGGCCATCTTCCGTATCTTGGTCCGGGCTAAAGGATCTGGTGGAAGCGGAGTTTGCACTTTCGGATCTGGACGCGCTTGCATTATTGGAAGATTCGGAAGAATCCTTGGTTTCCGCGGAAGAACAGTTGAATATTATAAAAAATGCGAAAATGGAAATGAAGAAACCTGTTAAAATTCGAGCCATAGTAAAATTTTTGACCCTAAACTTAGATTCGTCAATCCGATTTCATTGTAATAATTCTCGGACAGGCATTCCTTGGCGGTTGATAAAGTCAGGAAGTTTGTTTTTGATCCCTAAAAATACCAAATAGTAGACTTTCCGCAAAGCAGGATGAAATAAGATTTTGTCCAGGATCCGATACCTGCTTCTGTTCCTTAAAAACAATTTCAGGATAAATCTTAAAAACCAAGAAGGTTTGGACTTAGATGCTAGGAACTGGAAGCGGAAAGTTTTAGGATATTTCTTATGATATTCTTTTGCGAGCCTTTTGGATCCGGCTAATAAAGAAGGGTTTTCGGAATACAGTAGTTTTCTTGCGTTTAGAATGAGCCGAAATGTCTTTTTCTGAAATTGAGAGTCGTAAGGCAGATCCAATTTTTCGGAAATTTTTTTCATGCGAGAGAGATGGGCAAATGTTTCTTCTCCCAATCGTAAGGACTCCTTTGGGTTCGGATTTAAAATGGAATATAAGAACCGGAAAGGATCGGAAACAGTGATCTTATCCCAGGTGATATGAAGAATGGGCGGGATCCGAACGCGATGCAAATAAAAACTTTGTTCTGCAAATCCGGGATCATACAAAAGGTTTAGGATCAATTCTTCACTTAATCTTAAAAATTCCAAAAATTGGTCCGCATTCTTTTTACCGTAAAATTTAAGAAGAATGTCCTCTAAACTTCTTTCCGGTCTTGTGAATAATTGAACTGAAACAAACGTATTCAATTCATTCCAATAAGAAGAACGTTTTAAAAATGTGATATTCCTGAATGATGACCAGCCGCCAGTTTGGGTCCAAACGCTGATTCCCGCTATATTTGCTTTCCCTAAAAGTTCGGATCTGTATTTTTCGTACATCCATCCTACGAAGCTAGGATATTCCCCAAAACCTTCATATTCTCTTCTGGCTTGCAATTCCAAAAGTTTAGGTTTATCGTCTTCGAAGAATAACGGATTGATCGGAAGATATCTAAAGAAATCACCTTCTCCGTATTTTAAAGAAATGATAAGAGATTTGCTTTGTATGTCTTGGAAGACTTTATGATATGTTTTCGGATTCCAGATAAGATCTCCTATTTCGTAGGCTCCTAAAGTCCAGGTGCGAAATATTAATGTTTTATTATGTTTTTCGAAAACCGGTAGGATTTCTTTCAAGAATGAGTTTGCCGCTTTAGGATTTTTTAGGAAAAGTTTACTTCTAAAATCCCCGGTAACATCCACTCCGTCGGATTCTCCGATACGAAGTATGATCCCTGAAATTTCTGTGAAACTAGAAAATAGATCTTCTAAAGATTCTTTGAAAAGTCGGATAATCTTGTCTAAATTTCCGCCGGTGTGTTCTAAAATCGGATCATTGACAGAGAAAAAATCGCTTGTGATAAATACTTGCAGATCTTGGGAAGAAGCGATCTTAAAAAGTTTTTTATACTTCTTGCGGTAAGATGTGATCTTACGTTTTAGATCTTCTGGATAAAAATCCCTTTCGGAAAGATAACAAAGTTCGTCCAGACTGACCGCATTAAATCCCAATTTAGAAATTCTTTTCGTATATCTGGAAAAAGATTCTCTGACTCTTTTATGTTTTTTCTTTGATGGAAGGGAAGATTTTTCCAGATGTGCGAGAGGTGCCTTGGACCAATTCTGATGTTTTTCTTTGGATTCCAGAAAGAAAGGAGCAGATCCGTCTACAAGAGAGAGCATTCTTTTATTCCGTTTTCTTTCTGTATCTAAACGATTCGAGAGCAGCAGCAAATAAGATCAGAGCTCCACCTATGAATTCTTCCTTTCGCGGAACCTCATGTAAGATTGCCCAAGCAAGTATGGCAGAATATACAGGCTGTACTGTAGACAATAAACCAGCAGTTTTAACCTTCATCTTGAACACAGACTTGATATAGAATGTATGTCCCACTGCTGTGAAGAATACACCTAAAAGAACGATCAATCCCCAATCCTTGGGATCTGAGAATAAGTTCTCGAAGAATAAGATAGGACTTAAAATAAAACATGTAACGGCTGTTTGGTGGAAAATCACCTGTGTGGATCCATGTCCCGACAGATATTTTTTAGTAAGAATATTCCGAAATGCCATTGCCCAGGAAGAGGAGAGTCCAAGTCCTACGCCTAAAAGATATTTATTTTCCAGATCAAAATTTGGGACTAAGATCCACATTCCAAATAGAACGAGGACCGCGAGTGCCAGATCCAAACTTCTGATCTTAGAAGGGAAAAATAAAGGTTCTAATAAAACGGTCCAGACTGGATGAGTGAAAAGTGTAAGTACCGCCACGGCGATAGTCGCTTCTTGAGCGGAGGCAAAAAAAGTGACCCAATGAAATGCGAGGAGAACTCCTAAAGAGAAGGAGATCCAATTTTCTTTTTTACTAGGAAAGAAGAATGGCCTCTTTCTGAACCAAAGAACGAAACCAAGTAGACTTGCTGCGAATAATGTTCTTCCCCAGGTGATCAGAGAAGGGGAATGCGAAAGAACCTGGGCAAACAGCACATTTCCACTGATTAAAATTTGGGAAACTTGGAATTCAAGATAGGTTCTAAGTCTAGTTTCCTGCATCTGGCAGGACTAATTTGTGATGCCTATTACAGACGGAAAGGAATTACTTTTGCGTTATAAATGATTTCGATGATTTGTAATAAACTAGAAAAGAAGAAGGATCCGGACTTTCACCCGGATCCTCATACCAAAGAAGAAAGTGTATAGTCTTAAGCAGCTAAGGCTTGTTCTTTTCCAAGACGATTCGCCCTGAAAATGCTTCCAAAATCATTAAATCTGATTCCGTAACGTTTCATCGCAGGATGAACGAAGGGAGCCACAGCTTGTCTGAGATAAAAAGGCTGGTTTACTACGAAATGATGGATCCCATGTGTGCTTCCAAAATTAAAACAGAATAGATGAAGAGGAAATAAGAACCAACTATTTAAGACCTGAGTTTGGTCATGAAGTCCTTTTACATCTCCGTAATAATGCATATTAGAAGAAACGATCTGGATACTTGTTTGTCTGATCCAATTCGGGATCGTATAAACCACAGCTGAAATGTTCAAAAAGTGGCGAACAGTATCCAACCAAGCAGGAATTTCTATAGGTTTTCCTAACAGTTCATTTCCAATATAGAAAAGATTGATGAATAGGAAATTATACCAGAGATGAAAATAGACCACAAGGTAAGGCCAACTAGAGCGAGTGATCTCACTTCTTTTAAATTTAGGAGCCTCTCTACGCAAGATATGCGATTGGAATAAGAAGGACATATTTCCGTCCATCATAGTGATAAAACGTTTTAATCCGAACTTCATTCCGTTCCCGATCAGACGTTCTTCTATATCTTCTTTATGACCGGATACCTTATGGTGAAGGGTATGGATCATTCTTCTGTACCAAGGACTGACGGTATTTCCTCTAAAGATCCAAACCATCCAGAACATGAAGTTTTGGATCTTTAGATTATCCTTATAATATAAATTATGAATTAAGTCGTGTTCGACTTCGTGAAGAATGGAGGCAAGAACTCCGTTGGCTATAATACATGTCCAAGCAGGAATGATCCCAGCGATATAAAGTCCTGCAAATAGGATCATTCCAGCAGCGGAACCCAAGGTGATCGCAAGACCTAATTCGTCTTGGTGTTTTAAGAATTCGAATTTACTGCGCAACTTTTTGTCCCGGAATCGGATCCATTTCATGATCTTCTTACTCTTTTCCTTTTGGGACAATCTCTCGTAAAGTTTGGTTGGAACCTGAATCATCTGTCTTTCTGCAATGGCGATCATCGGTTTCCTCCGTTTTTGTTTTCGGTTGTCCATATCTTACGGAAATTTCCGGAAAGAGTCGTCCGAATTGATCGAATGCAACTGCGGATTCGGTCCTAATCTATAAATTTTTACCATTCCACATCGACAGATATTGATTGATTTGGCATCAAACGGATTAGCTCCCTCTAAATTCGGAAGGAGTTTTGCCTGTATGTTTTTGGAATGCTCTATGAAATGAGGACTTGGTGGCAAATCCCACTTCGAATGCTATGTCTAAGATGGATCTGTCAGGTTCTTTTTGGAGAAGTTCACATGCCTCTTTGATCCTGTAATCATTTACGAATGCGGAGAAATTTTTTCCCATCTCCTGATTGATCAATTCCGAGATCTGGTGTGTGGAAAGTGCAAGTTCGTCTGCGAGATCCGCAAGTCCCAACTTTTCGTCCCTGTATAATTTCTCCTTTTCCATGAGCTGTGTTAGGCTTTCTCTAAGCGCATGTCTGTTCACTCCCGAGAGTAGGGAGCGCGCATATTTTTGCCTGGCGGCCTGGCTTACTTCTTGGAGCACTTGGAAGAATTCTGGCCGTTTATGCCCGATCAAATAAGCAAGACAAAGACTTATACCCATCATCGCTGAGCATGCGAGAAGGAAGATAGGCGACTTACTGGACAAGTAAACCGCACCGAACCCAAGATTCACGAACGTAGAAACTACCATGAATGCCAGGATCCTTGCGGTCCATTCTTCTCGTAGTATCTCCCAACGAAGAAGGTCGGAACTTCCCTTTAAGATGAGGCCAATGTAAAAGATGAGGATTAGGATGGGGGAAGAGAGTAGGATCTCCCCTTCATTCCATCCGGTTTCTCTTAAGAAGATCGAGATCTTTTCCAAGATCCATTCTTTGGGGAGAACTAGAGCTGCTAAAAAATATACGATCCAGACAAGGGCAGGTAAGAACAGATGCTTTTTCTCCAGGCCCAAATAAGAGATTTCTTCCGAGTCTCTGTCCTGGCTTACGCTGTGGATCCCGAATAGGATAGGCCCGACTGAGGCAATGAGTGGAAATTGGATAAGAGAGAGTCTGGGAAATTCTACATAGTAACCGGAAACTAAGAGTAGGAAGCTGCCCTGTATTAGGCCCAGAATCAAAAAGATCAGGGCCAAAAGCCTGTTTAGAGCTGTTTTTTTCTCCAAAACCAGCTGCCCAAGAAACATTAGAATTCCAAGTGCGGTCCCGAATTGGGTGATTGCCCATAGGATTTGGAACCAAATTCCTGGATTGTAGTAACTATGACTTCCTATTGCTTCCGGAGGCATGGCTGGGAGAATCCAAAACTCGGAGTAAGTTGTCAAGGATTCCCTTTGTGATTTGGGGTCGCTCAGAGTGAGTCGGATTTTGTAGGCACTTCGACGAGTTAGAACGAAATCTAGAATAAATTATATAAAACAGTCGTTATTTATAGTCTATCTCCCAAGGGATAGGGGAGTAGTTTCATTTTTTGTAATATAGTTTCAATTCGAATGGACAAAATCGAAGTCTCAAAAGATAGATTGAGACTCCCAATTGAAATGTACTATATTAAATAACAATCGTTATTTTAAAAAGAGCCCAAAATCACCCGGAAACTTTTTATATAGTCTCGCTTATTTTTTTTCAAATGCATCGGAAATATAAGCCTGATATAAGCCTACTTTATGTAGCGATCGCTATGCTGTCCACACTTGGAAAGAAACTGTTAGGATAAGCTAATAGATATGAATATAAAGAAAGCACACATTCTTTTCTCGCTGTGTTTGGCTCTGGGGATGGGCTGTCAGGCAGGCGGTGAGAAATCAAGCGCGGATACTTTTTACGATAATATCGATTATAAAGGAATTCGCCTTTTTAATCTGTTCGATGATTATCCTTCCATCAAATCAGGTTTCCAAAGTTTAGAACCTGTTAATTTTAATCTTAAACTAGAGTCCTCCATGACCATTCCTTATAGAGAGGACATCGTTGGATTCTTAAGAGTTTCCGGAGATCTTCTTCTTAAGCCGGAAGCTCATGTGCGTCAGTCTCTTCTCAGAGTTCATTCTCTTTTAGATCGTATAGAGAAGGCACCGAATAACGCGTTCGATGTTCTTCAGCCTTGGCTGGAATCTTTACGCACTTATCGCAGGCCTGTGCTTCGTAACATGGCTCCTTTAAGCCAGACAGCTTTAAAATACATGTATACGAACTATTCCAAAGGAACTATGGAAACCAAGTTCAAAGAGGTTTCCGCAGTATTAAAAGATCCTGAAATTCGTATCCTTTTTGTGGAATTGGAAGACGTCTTAGACAAAGCGATCAACCGAAACGCGAATGCAAAACAAGCGATCATCGGACTTTTACAAGGAATGGTGGATCCTTCTCTCATTTCCGACAGAGTGATGAAAGAGAAAATGATCCAGATTATCTCCGCTCTTGGAAAATCATTCCGCCAAAGAGCAGGGTTCAGCGACGCAAAGTCATCCGAGACAGTCCTGAAAAACTTGGTAGTTAATTTAGAAAAATTTTATACTGTAGGTGGCTCCGTTTATTCTGATCCTGCTTTTGCGGATTATAGAGACTCTACTTATCCTACTGAATTCGCAAGCGTCCTCTCAGAATCCTTCCGTTATTTGAGACCAATGCTTGGAAGAGGAGGGAATTACACTGCAGATCCGAACGTTATTCTTTCCTTAGAAATGGCTAAAAATTTTGCTAAGTTCGACTTCTCCTCCGGTGTAACAGGTGTAGACAATTCTCTTAGAGAGTTAATCCGAATGGATGCCTCGGGTTTAGACAGAGCTGATCCTGCAAATATTACCAGTAGTCCAATTACTGCATTAGAATCCTTGATGTTCATTCTTACGCTATCCGATACATTCGGGTTCCGTTGGGAAAATCCTGCAGATACATCCATTATGAGATTGGAGCCTAACGGTTCCGGTAACGGCGGTCCTATGACTGGCGGAGTTCTCACTGTGGGGGACAGTATCTATTCTATGAGATCCGCAATGACTGGAAGCATCGGGATCAAATCATTTATGAACCAGAGCTCCGTTGACGGTGCGGTTTTTAAGAATGCGGATGCTTCTACTCCTACTGCTCTTTCGATCGGGATCAATACTCCGACTTTGACCTTATTGGAAGCTCCAGATCCTGCGATCATACCCGCTGCTAATGATCCGGTTTATACTAAAACGATTCCTTTTATCATGAAATTGATTCGCACCGTTCTAATCTCCGGAGGCGGACCTTACTACAATAAAAATCGTGTGGATTCAGGTGGGAATGTTCTCACTATCGATGGGAAATTATATAGAGATTCCAACGGAGTAGACCTAATCTACAAAGAATCCTGGAATACTTCCGAATATAGAATTAAAGTTTCGAATACTGCCAGCGGTTCTTGTACCGGTGGAACGATCTGTAAATGGGTAGGCCCAGGCGGACGTGAAACAAATGCAGTGGTCGCTAATAATTCTTTCACTCCGGTTGCTGCCGGGGTGAACGCTTCCGGTGAAAAAGGTTGGAGTATCCCTGTTTGGGAAATTCCAAAAGACAATGCAACCGAAAGAGCGGTGAATACGGACGAAGAAGCGATCTATAAGAATTTTCAATGGCTTCTTCATGAAAAGCGTATGGTGGCAGTTATCCCTTTACGCGCTTCTTTAGGTAGCGGTGTTCCATATAAGATGGCAGCATTCGTGACCCTGATTGCAAACGGTATGACCGGACTTATGAATGCAAGACCTGTTCTGCAAGATGGAACAGCTTGTGCGGATCGTATCAATGCGATTTGGAAGATCAAAAATACTTTTATTAAACCGGGTTGCGCAAGTTCAACTCAGCCAAACTTCAGGCAACCTGGGGTTCCGATCCTCCAAGAGAACTATTCTGATATTCCAGGCGATAGTATGTTCTATCTGGAAGCATGGGACTATGGAACAAGCGGTTCCAGTTCTTTGACCTTCAATAGTTTGGGAGATGCTTCCGTTTATAGTATTTTCTATCCGAATCCGGAAGATTCTTATGGAGTAATTCCTCAGGTGATTGCGGCTAACTTTGCTGTGATGGAAAGACTTTCTTTCTTAACTCCGGAAAAGGTTCTTCCTTCTGGCCCGAATGTGGCTTACGGAAAATCAGTAGAAGATGCTTGGGGACAGAGAAACAGGCTTCTTCCTTTAATACTTTCTCTCGCATGGACATTGGATGACCAAGCAAGTCCAAGCTTGAACAAAAATCCATTTCAGATATTGACTGGACTTAGTGCCGCTTTGACTAGGCCGCTTTTGGCAAGAATTACAGATCCTGAACCTAATAGCGGCGGAAGAACGATCGATGTCGTAAAGATTGTGAACTCCGACTCCAGTGTGAGAAGTAACTCTGCAACTGAATCGGAATACTTCTTTAGATATTTGGATCCGGTTTCCAGTAAACCAGTACGTTCTCCACTTTCTATCTTAGCGGAGAATGAAAGAAGATACCAAGACGGACTATTGAATCTAATGTCCAGAACGGACCTTCTATCCACATTCGTTCAGATGCTTGCTGAGATGGGAAAACCGGAAAGAGCAAGTGGTGCACTTCTTACCTTCCAATCTATTGCGGATCTGATCGGAGAAGTGAAACTTGCAAATGAAACTCCCACTGCAGTTCAATTTAACTTAGAAGCATACTTAGGAGAAGTTAGAGATATGCTGGCAGCATTCCCTGACTCTCGGGTTGCGAATATTTATGATCCAGAATGGGATAGATTAGGGAATTGGGCTGTTCGTCTAAGGGATTATTTCGATCCGGATTCGGTTTATAGTCTGATCCCTACCTTGGATTTCTCCATGGACATGATCATAGATAATATTCCTACGAACGCTCAGTTGACTGGGATCGTAGATCTTTTGGGAGGACTTACTCGTGACCAGTCCAATACCCAGGATTACTTAATTACGAATTTATTAAGCGTAGATACTGCGGATCTTGCACAAGTCTCCGCTCCTTACGGGAGAAGCACCGTAGGAGTGTTGATGGGAATTGTAAAGACCGGTGAATTCTACTCTTACTTGGAAGCGGACATGAGAAGTCCTTATTCACTTAAATCTATATTCAAAGACGCTAAAAAACTTTTGGTGTCGGATATGATTCAAACACAAAGAGAAGACGAAAGCTCGCTGATCTATACTGCGGGTGTGTTGATGGATATTTTTGCGGATCTTGCTTCTACGGGTAAAAAACAATTCCCGGATGGATTCGTGTTCTATGACAGATTTAACGAAGATGAAAACTCGGACACCTATTGGGATAGGTTCGTCACGGTGTTCACCCGGTGAGAATAATGAAGAGAATTTTTTTGGGAAAAATAAGTCGAGGGCTGGAAATGAATCTGAAAAATATAAAAGTTTCTAATGTCGAAAAAGGAATCAAACTCGCGATCCTTTCTATTTTGTGGGCGGTAGTCTTAGGATGTAGCCCTGAAAAAATGAAGGGATTTGCAATGTCGGATATCTTCGACCTAGGATTCTTTTCAGGAGGAAGAATATTCGGCGCGAATCCAAATCTTCAGCCTCCGTATAACAGCGTGGACAACGATACAGCTGTTCTACCTGTAGATTTCGGCTCTACCAATCCGCAGGCAACCTTATTCATCAACTCCACTGAGAACGTGGACAGATACAAAGAGTTGGAAATTCGTTTTTCCCATCCGATGAATAAGACAACTGTAGAGGCAAACTTTACCATCACAGGAACTACCGGAAATCTTTCGGGGCCTACTCCTGGCGGAGAATTCTACTGGATGAGTGGTCAGAAACTCCGTTTCAATCCTTATAGAGAATTAAAACCTGCTGAGTCTTATACGATTACAATTACTCCGGATGCTGCGACCATTGGTGGAGTGGCTCTTGAAAATTATACGATCACTTTCAGGACCGGCTTGGATTATAGCCTTACAAATAAGATCACTCAAGGAAGCCAGTACACTCTAAACGGCACGAATGATATGACATTCGATCAGTCCGCGGCTCTTACGCTAGCTTCTACGTATGCGAGTCCAGTTGTGGGAGAAAATTATATCCAATCGGTTCTTTTGAAAAAGATCGGTTCGAGTAATTCTCAAGATATTTGTACCACTCCTCCTTGTTCAATGAGCGGTACGATTTCCTTAAACCTGAGCACTTCTCAAGTTCCTCCTACTGTAGGTGGGAATACCTATTATTATGAGATCGCTACTACGAACGGAAAAACTTTCCGTAAGTATTTCAGCTTTAACTATGGAAGATTGGAGAATGCGAATAATGTTCTTCCTTACGTAGCTAACGGTGTAATGGACGAAGCGCAAATGCTTCCATTCTTAGGAAAAGCCATCCAGAAATATACTACCGGCGCTTTCAAAGTGAAGGATTCAACCGGGACTCCTCGTACTTTCCAAGAATTCTTAGTGGGAATGCCTGATTTTCCTAAGAAAAAATTCTACGAGAACGGAGCTTGGACCATCGGCGAAGCCTGTATGAGACAGGACGGTAAGATGTCCGGTAACGCCAACGAAGCAGCATTTAAGGATTTCGAATATATTCCTGTGTTCGGGGCTAAGTCAGGAGGCGCGGGTAGAGGATATTGTTGGGTAAGGCACCCAGACTGTGTTACGGATAACGGACCTCCTTATCATCCTAAAAAAAGGAATGGGATCGATAGAGATACTTGGTGGAATACCTACAATAATAACAACTGTGGGCAAAACCAGAATAACGCGAATTACCCTCAGGCTTGTAAGAATTTATTCCATTGGGGTGAGGCTGCTTGGAGTCTTTGTCATTATCCTACCGACGTGAAATCTTATAAAAACGGTGGATATACTTCCACAGTATTCTCTGCATTTGGAAGACCGGAAGGAGATATCGGATCTGCTGGAGAAGACTTACTCGACTGCGCGTTCCCTGCATGTTTCTTCGATTCTTACCATATCGAAAAAATAGCTCCGGGACCATTCTCTAAATACAGCGCGATCTTAAACGTTGCTTCAGGTGGAATTGCAGACGGAAGTGCCGCGATCACTTTGGATGTATATGTAACGGACATGAGACTTCCTAAGTTCGTTCGTTGCGGATCAAATAACGCAACTCACGGTTGTGCCGCTGGAACCGGAACCCAATTAGGGAACGTTGTAGCAGATTTGAAAGTAAATCCTGGATCCGGAGCTGTGGCCCCTGGGTTAGGTTTGGATCTAAAATCCAGATACACGGAAGTGGATCTTTTGGTTGTCTCTCGTTTCGAAGACTGGTATGGAGCGTTTAACGGACCAGGAGCAATGCTCGTATTCAGAACGACTGCAAAGTTGAACTGGGATCCGGCAGTCGAGGGCACTTTAAATCCTGCAGGTTACGATTGGAACGACGTAAAACTATCCAAACCTCGTCTGGCTTTAGCTCGTACTCGTAATAATATGACTGTGACGTCTGACGGTTTGATCAATATGACTGTTAAGACTCCTTTCACTGTGAATGACGATTACTTCCCTGATAATCCTAGCATCTCACAGATAGTATCGAATTCGAATAACTTCTTCATTCGCCCATGGGCAAACCCTTTACATATGTCTTTAGCGGGTTTATATCCTGGAGAAGATACTTCTGACTTTATGTATACGGAACCGATGACCTATATTCACGGAAGTGAAGGTTTCAACACCATCATCGAGGCTCTTGTAGGTAGAGCGGAGTTGAGTAATATGGCGAACCTGACCGTGGACCAGGTGAAACAAATCATCACCCAATACATGCTCAGAGATATCGTGCAAAGGATTGCTCCTAACGTTCTAAACTCTGTCATCGCTGACTTGAGAGATACTGGAGTTACGATCACTTTACCAAGTTATCTTCCTGCTCCTCTAGGAAACTTCCCGTTAACGGTGAAGTTCAAACTGAATACGGATGCTACCATCAAACATGATGGAACCAACAAAGGACTTGTAACTTCTCTGGACTTTGCGTTCACGAGTGGTTATAACCCTGCAGGTGGACTCAGAACCCAATCTGGAAAATCTGGAATGGTTACAACCAGAACTTGGACTGCGGCAAATCCACCTCCTTCTACTTATCAATTCAGCCAATCCGCTGCGAACCCTGGGTTCTTGATCTCTATGCATACGGATACAATCTCTCAGGCTGCATTCCATTTATGGCAGAGAAGGGGATTGGATATCGTGCTGAACAAGGCGTTTATCGATGGAATGAACGCTTTTGCAGGAGCGGATCCTCTGTTTGCATTGACCACTTCTTTCTTAAAGGCTTCTCCTTTGGTTACAATCCTTGTTCCAGGAAGAAACAAACTACAAGGTCTGAACGGTTCGAATGCGATCGCACCTCCAGTAAAATCTTATGATGATATCGATATGGTGATGTCTCCGATCCATGCGCCTAACGTGAAGTTTAAGCCTATGACTTCTGCAGGTGTGCCTAAGATGAGATTGTATTTTACTGAAATGCAATTGCAGATCATCGCTAAGAAGCCAACTTCTTGCACAGGGCTAGTGGACGATGAACTAACAGATTGTCAGGCGGATACAAGAGCGAACGGTTACCAACAAACTCTTGGAACGGTTAGGATAAGTTTTGCTGCGGATGCAGACTTCCGCTTCAAAATGTTCTCTAACCCTACGAATAACCCGGCACTTGCAAACTTGAATGCTCTGCAAGTGATCTTGGATCCTGTGAATAACTTGGATTATTCTGTCGAAGTTTTAGAAGGACAAACTTATAATCCATTCGGATTGGATCCTGACGGAATCAAATCGGTAATCTCTCCATTAGTCACCACTCTCGTGATCCCAATGGTGAACAGTATTATGAAAGAGATCCCAATGCCTCCGGACATCACTTTCCCTAAATTGCTTAATCCAGCAGGAACTCAATCTTGTGCGATTAGTGCGAAGAGTGATAAGGTACAATTCTTCACCTTGGATAGTCCTCAAGTTGCGGATCCGTATCTGTTAGGAGGAATGAGATTTGTAGGACAAGCTGTAACAGACCCTGCATCTCTGATTGTCTGCCCTTAAAACGCTCCTAGCTATTTCGAAAAACTAGATATCGAAATGACCGAAAGGGAAAAAACCCTTTCGGTTTTTTTTTGAAAGAGCTTCTTGGATAACTAAATTAGAAAAAACTTATGAGTGAGTCTTCACTCAATTGGTATTATGCAGTTTTGATTTTCTTTTGCTACAGTTTCGCAAAAGTTTTCGTTCGATTCCAGTCGAACAGTATTCATTATTTCATAACGATCGTTAGAACGTGCTATATAATCTTTTAAAAAAGAGAAGGAAACTGATTCAAATACTTGCATTTAAAAATAGTGAGCATTTAGTCACAATTTTTGTCCTGTTTTCATAAATGGGTTGCAGGAATCGGTATAAGATAGGAAACGAAAAGTGGATATGACGTATTACCAGCTTTCATGTTACTTGGTGGTGACTGTACTAGTCTACCGTACGATTCATAATTTAGTTTTATATTTTAGAAATCGGAAACAAGCATACCTTCTTTACTTCGCCTTACTACAAGTTGCGTACGGTGGTTATCTATTCTGTTTTATCCAAACCATTAACGTAGAAAATCCTGAAAAAGCTTTGATTTGGGAAAGAATGGAGAATGCGACTGCGGCAATATTCGCAACGTTTATCGCATTATTCGTGAATAGTTATAAAAAACTGTTTAGTAGGGATTTCGTTCTACTCTACGTGTTTATGAACCTGATCCTTGCAGGGATACTTTTGCAAGATCCGAACGCTTATACAATGAGCGTTGCTCACCCGAAACATTTTCCTTCTTTAGGAATAGTCATCTACGAAACGGATCAACCTACCATCATGCAGTTTATATTCCTGTCAGGGATACTGATGATCGTATGGACCGTGATTAAGGTAATGAATCAGTTCCGTAAGAACAGATTTCGGAACCATTTCCTATTTTACGGATTGGTATTATTCTTTGCGAGTTTGATCGCTGATATTCTGGTCGCGAGCGATTTGCTTGGAATTCCTTATACTTCTCATTTTAGCTTTTTGATCCTTATGTTCTGCGTGGATAGTTTCCTCACAGTGAATAAGTCAGAAAGGGAAGTCAGGATGGAATTCAAGGAATCCGTTTCCAGATGGTTGTCCAAACCGGAAGCTTCTTCTTTCGTAGCGCAAGCCAAGAGTGTAAGTGTAGAAGGTTCCGAATCCAAATCTCTGAAAGAGAAAAGCCGCAATCCTAAAAAGTTGAGCGTGAGAGCCCTAGGCCCATTGGAATTGGATCTAGACGGGAAGAAGATCCCTGCAGGAGAATATTCCAGTAAGAAAAAATTACTCAAACTCATCAAACTTCTGTTAGTTCGTTTCGGTAAAGGTGTTCATAAAGAGGAACTTTTAGAGAATCTCTGGCCCGGGATGTCGGAGAAAAATGCTCTTAACAGTTTGCATGCTCTACTTTTCCGTCTTCGCAAAATTTTAGGAAATCCGGAATCAGTTGTATTCGCAGAGGATAGGCTATTCTTCCATCCTGATCTGGTAGAAGCGGACTTCGTGGAATTTGAGAGAAAGTTCGAAGCTGCCGGAAAATTACTTCGAAATAAAAAAGAAGAAGAAGCAGTGCAGTCTTATAGGGAAGCCCAAGAATTGTATACGGGAGACTTCTTTGAATTCGATCTGTATTTCCCTGAATCGGAATTAAAACGTGAGTATTTGCGCAAGAACCTGATCGAAATATATAGGATCTTATGTGAATATTCTCAAAAAGCAGGGGATGCAAATTCTCTACTTTCCGATTCTGAAAGTTGGATCCGTTTGGACGATCTAGATGAAAGAGCTTGGAGATTTCATTTCGAGTCTTTACAATCATTGGATCGTAAGAATGAGGCGCTTCGCAAATTCGAAGACATGAAGAAGATCCTAAAAAAAGAATTAGGTGTGGAGCCTGACCAAGAAACCGTATCTCTCATTGAAAAGATCCGGGTCACTTCTCCTGTGAGCTGATTGTTTTTAGGAAACACTGCACCATAAAATAAAACGCTCATTAGAAAAAAAATATTGGACGAAGTAAATCCCTTCTGTACGTTCTTCCAGAATCCCCCATATTTCTAAGTAAAAATAACCCCCGAAATAAAATGAATAAAAGAATCCTTTTTTTTGTAACGATTGTTACAATTACCCTGGCAAACTGTTCCATCGTATATAGAGTTACTGGTAAGACTTTAAACTCGTATGCCCAAGACCATTTGGTCCCTCATTATCTTGCTTCAGATGATTTGGACGCGATTTGTAATGGAGGAACTGCACTCGGACCTTTAGTAGCTTCTTTCGAAAGAACCGGAGCTTCTGTAGAGTTGGCTACTATGGTGGCTCAGATGGGAGCAGGAATGTGTGCTGAAAAGCAAGCACAAGAAGCGGAACTTCTTTATATAGCTGCAGTCCGCAAGGGTAAAGGAGACGAAGCTCTGGACAACCAGGCAAGACAGATCCGTTATCATGGGATTGCTGCCAAAAGATATGGAGACGCGCACAATAGATTCATTCAATACTTCGGAGAATGGAATGGAAAATGTCCTTCTATCAGCGAACACGAAGAGTTATATTATTTAGTGGGACTTTCTTCCGGATTATTAGCAATTCTTCACGATTTTGCATCTCAAGGATACGCGGGGATCACTCGCGAAGTGCCTAGCGTAGTTGCTGGAGGATCCAAATGTCTAGATGCTAAAAAATGGTGGGGAACCCCTTTAGCATTGGAAGCTGTTGTATGGCTTTCCGTTCCGGGTGCTACTCCAGACGGAAAGGATGCTTCCAAACAAATGGAAGAAGCTGTAAAGTTAGGCGACCAAGCGGGAGTTCGTATGTCTAGAGCCTTCCAGATCCAAGCAGCTGCCGGAAAAGGCGACGTGGAAAAGATCAAGAAACTTATATTAGAACATTCTAAAGTTCTAAGCCAAATACCTGCTAAGAAGGAATATCTTTTCTTAGAAGCGTTTGCGGAGAATTTATCTCGTCATGAATCTGATAAGATTTGGATGAAAGAAACTGGACATAGAGGACCGATTAACTTCTCCTCTTTCCCGGGAAAAAAGAAAAACAATAAAGAAGAAGACGATCTGTTAAAAGATCTTTGAGCGGGTTCTTGGGTGGAAAACGAAAAAAAAGGGACCTTAAGGAGAAAAAACTATATGAAGAAGTTTCTCATTCTATCGGTAATCATTCTTGGGACTTGGATGTCCGTAGGTGTGGGAGCAGCGGAGACGGTGGATCGATCAATGTGTGTATTCGATCCTTCCGGAGCGCACGGAGACGTGTTCAAAGCGGCGCAAAGATACCAAGCGCAAGCTTTAACATGGGGAATTCGTCTGGATCTAAAAGCTTATACGGACGAAGTGGTCGCGAATTCCGACTTCAAAGCCGGAAAATGTAATATGGCATTCTTAACTTCTCTTAGAGTGAGAGGTTATGTGCATGAATCAGGATCCATCGAAGCGATCGGTGCATTACCAAGTTATGAACTTCTCCGCAAAACGATCGAAGCATTATCAAATCCTAAAGTAAGAGAACTGAACACTGACGGCGACTATGAGACCATGGCTATGTTCCCAGGCGGCGCAGTTTATCTTTTGCTAAGAGACAAAAACCTGAAAGATATCAAGGATCTGGCAGGTAAGAAGATCGCCACTTTAACTTATGACCAAGCTGCCACTACTATGGTGGATATCGTAGGAGCTTCTATGGTTCCTGCTGAGATCGCTACTTTTGCAGGTATTTTTAATAACGGAAGAGCGGACGCATGTTATTCTCCTGCGATCGGGATCAAACCTTTGGAACTCATGAAAGGAATTTCTCCGAACGGCGGTATCGTTCGTTTTCCGATTGGACAATTGACTTTCCAGATCGTGGCCCGTCATAAGGATTTTTCAGAAGGTTTTGGAAATACTTCCAGAGCTTGGGCTGCTACTCAGTTCGATTCTATGCTTTCTTTGACCAAAAAGGCAGAGCAGGAAATCCCTGCAAAATTTTGGATAGAAGTTCCGAAGGATCTTCAAAAGAACTATTTTGAAAAATTCAGAGAAGTCAGGATCAGGTTGAGAGACAAAAAAGTATATCATCCTACCATTCTGAAACTAATGAAAAGGGTTCGTTGCAGCGCGGATAAAGAAGCCGCAGAGTGCGCCGATAACCTGGAATAATTTCCAAAACTAACATAAAAAAGGCGGGAAAATTCTTTCCCGCTTATCTTATATCAATCAATCGCAGATTCCAGAGGATATTCTATGTGGAGAAAAATCGTTTCCTGGGCGGTATTATTCTTTTTATTTGTACCCCTTGTTCAAAGTGGAGGCCAGCTCGTTCAAGCTAGGCTGCTCGGCTTAGGCGGCAGTATTTGGCCGAACTATGCAATGATCCGAAATGTTTGTGTCGTCGATCCGAATGCGGCTGCCGATACAAGAGCGGAAGTCAGCCAAGCGGATATGGACGCTTTGGATGACATCGGTCTGGGAGATACTTCCGGTGGGAAGAATTTAGAAGCTCCTACAGGACCTACCGCAACTCAATTGGAGTTGGAGAAGCTTGCAGGCTCTCTTACTACGGGACAGAAAATATATTGTGGATTTGAGCGTAGGCTTTCTTGGCTTACTATCTCTGCGATCGATTATATTCCTATGACGATGGTATTCCTACTTATCGTAGCGGGGACTGTCTCCACTACCAGAAGATATCATATCGCTCTTCGCAATCCTGAAAACTCCAAAGAAGAGAAGATTACAGAATGGAGTCAGATCATTGCGAATACCATCATTATGGTATCTGCTGCGTTCATGTATCCTCTCCAAAAAGGTGTGGAGGCTCAGATCCAAGTGTTATGGGTTGCAGGACTTCTTCTTTTAGCCGGATTAAACTTTTATAATATAAAAAATCCTGTATTTAAGAGCGGAGAAGGTAAACAAAATACTAAACTTTCTAACGCGCTTTTATGTGTTCCTCTATATGCGTGGATGGCGATCGTCTGCGGATTATACTTTTTCTTATTGGAGCATCATCCTGCAGGACTTGCGATCTATCTCCAGAAATTGACTGCACATGCTTCCTTGTATATTCAGATCGGTTTGTATGTATGGACAGGTATTCTTCTTAGAGATACTTCCTTAGGCAGAAGATTTTTCGATCTTCTAAACCCTTGGAAATTTCCTTCGGAGCTTATGGCAGTGATCGTAGTTGTGGTCGCAGCTCTTCCTACTGCATATAGTGGAGCCTCCGGGATCGTGGTTCTTGCATTAGGAGCAACCATCTTCAAGGAATTGAGAAGGGCAGGTGCAAGCCAAGAAAGAGCTCTCGCCGCTACTGCAATGTCAGGAAGTTTGGGAGTGGTTTTGCCTCCTTGTCTACTTGTGGTAATCGTCGCTTCTTTAAATTTAGAAGTTACTACGGATGAATTGTTCTATTGGGGTTGGAGAGTGTTTGCTTTATCGACTACCTTCTTCTTGATCGTAAGCTGGTTTAGCAGAACAGAATCCTGGAAGATCCGTCCGGAGCAAGATGCTTTGGGTAAATCTTTAAAAGCTCTAAAATCGTTTTCGATCTATTTGGTGATTTCAGTTGCGATCGTTCTGTCGATTGTTCTTGCACTCGGAACTCATTTCGACGAGAGAACTGCTCCTTATATTCTTCCGATTGCGATGCTTGCCTTATTGTTCATCGACTATCGTATCTCCAAAAAGGAAAAATTGGAGAAGGGAGAAGTTCATACAGAGGAAGTGGAACTTGCTAGAACTTCGTACGACGCTGGTTCTCACTTAGGAGCTCTTCTTCTTTTGATGGGTATGTCTGCATCTATGGGTGGGGTTTTCGAAAGATCGGAAGTGATCAATCTGTTCCCGACTCATCTTGGTTCTCCATTGTCCGCGATGCTTATTCTTACATTCGCTCTTGTGATCATTGGAATGTTAATGGATCCTTACGGAGCTGTGATCTTAGTTTCAGTTACCTTGTATCCGATCGCTAAGGCAAACGGGATCCATCCTTTGAATTTCTGGATGACTGCGCTTGTTTCCTTCGAGTTGGGTTATTTGACCCCACCGGTTGCACTCAACCACTTGTTGACTAAACACGTAGTGAGGGAGCAGTTGGTAGAGGATAAGGGCTTAGAAGGAAAAGGTTTCTTCAAAAGACATGAACATATCGTCATTCCGATTATCGTTCTGACCCTGACCTTGCTTGTGACCGCTTTCGGGCCGATCCTGTATTCTAAATACTCAGGGTAAGACCAACAGAGTTTAAAAAAGACTCAGAGGGGGAGTCTCAAGGTGAGACGCGAAGCCGCTTGAGTTATTTAGATATCCGATGTAGGAGCTCCTACATCGGATAGTTCTGGGGACTAAGGTGTTTACTTCTTCTTTTTCTTCTTATCTTTGGTTTTGGTCTTAGTCGTAGGGAATTCCAGAGAAGGACCGAAGTTTCCTTTTGCAAATTGTTTCTTCTTAGCTTCAATCCATGGTAGAACCCAAACCAATTCCTCTGCCAGAGCAAACAAGTTTTCGTTAATATCCACGAGCTCTTCTATTACCAGAAAATAAGCGACACTGGATTTTAGTTTGCTGTCTCCTTTGCGGATACGTTTCATCTGGTTTTTGTAAATACGGACTTTGATATCGGAAAGTTCTTTTACTTTTTTGCCTGATCTTGCCTTGTCCACTAAACCAGGAACCTTGTCAGACTGAGCCAGAAGTTCGAAAAGATCTTCTGCGAGTTTGCGCAATTCTTTTAGATCTTCTCTTTCGTCTTTAGTGAGACCCGTTTGGAAACGATCTATTTTTTCAGAAGTATTTCTGTGTATATTTGTCAGATTCTCTGCGATACGATCAATATAACCAAGTGCATTTGTGAAAGGATGGATGGATTGAAAATCCGACTCGTCAAAATGTCTATCAACCAGACTTAAAAAACCGGAGATAGAAGACTCGTAATTCTTTTTCAGGTTCTTTAATATTTTAGAAGCCTGTTTGAAGTCCTTCTTCTTTCCTCCAATATAGCCGGAAGAAAGAGTATTCATCGCCTTCTTCGCTAATAACAAATTTCCTAATAAAGAAGAGAGCGATTTAGAAAGCGCCTTTTCGGGATGTTTGGTTAATAGTAGAAGTTTTTCCAGGTTCTCATCGTATTCCGCCTTTCTTTTTTTGTGGATACGATTGAAAGCGATCACCAAGAAGAATGTGAATATTAAAACTACTACTACCGCCGCAAAGCCGAAGTAATAGAATAATGCCGCGATAAATCCGCCCGTGAAAGAAGCGAATACTGCAGTCATAAACCATCCGCCTACAACGGTTAAAACTCCGCTCACTCGATTGACCGCATTTTCTTTTTGCCAGGCACCGTCTGCTAGTGAGGTTCCCATTGCCACCATGAAGGTAACGAATGTGGTAGAAAGAGGGAGTTTTTCGATGGTTCCTACAAGAATAAGCGCCGATGCGATCAGGATATTAACGGAGGCTCTTAATAGATCGAACGCGTCACTTTCGTGTAAACGAACCAACTCCAATGTCCCGCTTTGTTTGAATCTGGAAGAGATCCAATTTCGGATGATAGAAGGTAAAAATCTTTTTATAGGATAATAGATCCCGACTGCGATTTGAACAAATACTCTCGCGACCAAACTGGATTGGTAGGCTTCTACCGTTTCTCCCTGGGAGCCCAAGCTTACTTCAGTTCTAGTTACTGTTTCCGCCTTCTTGGATTTGAATAGCGCGAAGATCATGATCAATGCAGCGCCGATCAGAAGTCTATTGTCGGTTAAGACTTCTTTTCCTAAGCCGCTTGCCATAGTGTTTGCATCCCAATTAGCGGCTTTGATCAGTTCATGTGTTTGTAAGCTTGCGATCGGAACTCCTATGAAGTTCACTAAGTCGTTACTTGCAAATGCCATTGCAAGTGCTGCGGTCCCGAATAAAACCACGATCTTTAAAACGTTTACTTTAGAGAAGATCAGGATCTGGAATAGAATAGAAAATCCTATAAAACTTAAGGCCAGAATCGTTTTGAAATTGTCTTGGATCCAAGCCAAAACTTCCTTACTTAAGAAAGTGGATCCTTTCATCGCGGTAAGAAGGATGAAGAAGATCACGACCGTGACTGCAAGTCCGGAAAAGAGCCCTCCGAACCATCTCATAGTCTTTTCTAAGCGGAAACTGAAGATCAATCGGAAGAAGAACATCAGGATCAATCCCGCAAAGAAAGCGAGTATCACAGACAATGCGATCCCGAAGATGATCTTTAAAGCGGACTCTGAGTTTATGATCTTAAATGCGTCGTTTAAGGTGTCTGTTTTGAGAAGTGCCAGGACAAGAGAGGCGCCTAATAATTCAAAAACCAAAGAGACGGTTGTTGAGGTAGGAAGTCCTAGGGTATTGTATAAATCCAGAAGGATGATATCGGAGACCATCACTGCTAGAAATAAGAACATCAACTCTGCTAAGCTGAAGAATTCCGGATGAAAGATCCCTTTTCTTGCGACCTCCATCATTCCGCTGGAACTGAGCGCCCCAAGTAAGATACCTAATGCAGAAACGATCAGGATGATTTTTCTGGAAGCCGCTCTAGAACCGACTGCTGAATTCGTAAAGTTCACTGCGTCATTGGAAACTCCGACGAGTAAGTCCATTACCCCGAGTACAGCCATGACTCCTACTATGATTAAGAAGATATCCATGTATCCTATCCTGGAAATTTTGAAGGAAGAACGCCCGAACCGGGCCTTTTGGGTAGTATTTAAGGCAAAGTGGGAGCCTCAACCCAAATTTCCGTCGGTTTCTTTTTCAAAATGCTGATTATGAAATGCGCTTTCGATTTCCCCCCGACCTGAAAGAATGGGTGATCTAACCGGTTTTCTTAGAAAGCAGGAGACCGGTATCGATCGTCGCGAAATAAAAAAGGAGGCGGTATGAAGATTTCAGTGGGCAATCTTCCTCAAGAATGGAAGGAAGAAGATTTGGAAAAATTATTCTCCAAATACGGAAAGGCTGAACATATTTCCATCAAAAAGGACAAACTCACAGGACGTTCTCTGGGTTATGGTTCTTTAGAACTGGAAGATGAAGCGGCAAAAAAGGCCCTGGAAGCTTTAAACAAGTTCGAGGTTTCCGGTAAGGTTTTGACGGTGGTAGACGCCGAAGAATGGAAAAAAGAATTCGATAAAAAACAATCCGTAAAAGGCGGACCCGGTCACACTAAAGTGCAGGGTAGCCAGACCACGGGGGGTTTTGGAAGTTCCGTCAGACGTACTGGAGGTAGAGGAAAATGAATCTAAAAAGAATCTATATATTATCCGCAATTTTAATCTCGGCATTCGTTTTGAGCCTAAGTGTATTTGCTCAAGGCCAAAATGGTCTGGTGATTAAAGACATCAAAAAGGGAACTGGGAAAGAGGCCTTCAATGGGTCTAACGTAACCGTTCATTATACCGGCTGGCTTACCAACGGAAAAAAATTCGATAGCTCCAAAGACAGAGGAACCCCGTTCCGTTTCGATCTGGGCGCTGGACAAGTGATCCGCGGTTGGGACAAAGGGGTCCAAGGTATGAAAGAAGGTGGGATCCGTAAATTGACCATCCCTCCTGAATTAGGCTATGGAAGTTCCGGAGCGGGAACAATTCCTCCGAATTCTACCCTGATTTTCGAAGTAGAATTACTGAAAGTCTACTGACATTTCTGTGTTAATTCTGTTGCTTCTATTCTAATGGATCAGAAGCAACAGTAGGAAAATATCACGATTTCACTGCAATTCACGACAAACCTGCATCCGGACTTATCCCTCTTCTTCTTTTTTTTCCAAATTTGTAATATTTGAACAAGCCTGCTCTTCCCATTTAATATAAAGAAAAAGGGGAGGAAGAAGGTTTTGAATAAAGAAAATAACTTATTAACTACTGTAGCTTCTTCCCAATATCGTACCTTATTCGAACACCAACCTTTAGCTGCTTTTTTGGTAGAAGCGGATGGGACAATTACTTTAGTAAACCAGAAGTTCGAAGATATCTCCGGAAGGAAAAAATCGGAGATAGAGGGAAGAATGAAATGGTCCCAGTTCGCGCATCCGGATGATACAGAAAGTCTAATGGACGCTTTCCTGGACAAATCTAAACATGAAATCCCAAAAGTGTTTTCTGCAAGGACTAGACTTCTTTCCGCAAGCGGTTACAAAAAGGTATATGTAAGAGCAAACCGTATCCCAACAGAAGAAAATAGAGTGCTTATACAGTTGCAAGAGTTGGATGAAGAAGGCCTGCTAAAAGACTATTCCTTGGAAGATTCCGACTATCGCTGGCGTTCTTTCTTAATGGAAGGAATGGACTTCGTGGTCATTATGGACCTGAACGGGAATGTATTATTCATCAATAAAACATTCACAGGCGTTCCTGCTGAAGAAATCCAAGGTAAAAACTTTTTCGAAGTATTAAAAACTACCGATGCATTAAAATTGCAGGCAGTTATCGCAAGAGTATTGAAAACAGGAAAGGCCGAAGCATTTGAAGAATGGAGTAGCTTCACAGGCAAAAGAAATCATTATTATATCAGGATCTCTCCTGTCACAAAACAAGGAGAGATCAGCGCGATCCTACTTGCTATCTCGGACACTACCCAACAAAAAGAATCAGATTCGGATCGTTTGAGAAGAATGGAATCTCAACGACATAGACAAAAATTGGAAGCTCTTGGGACTTTAGCTGCGGGTGTGGCTCACGAGATCAATAATCCTCTCACAGGTATCTTAAATTACGCCGAGCTTGTTCGTACTCAGGTGGAAGAGAATGAATCCCTCTCTAAAAATATGGAAGTGATTATCCGGGAAAGTGAAAGAATTTCAGGCATAGTAAGAAGTCTATTAGGTTTTGCTCATAAAGAAGAAGGCATCAAGGCCTATGTTTCCACGGGAGAAATCCTGTATTCTTCCTTCCAGCTCCTGTTGCCGTTTCTGGTGCGAGACGGGATCAGAATAGATGGAATGGATCGTTTAGTGGATCCTGACTCCGAAATTCCTCTTGTAGTCGGCGAGCCCCAAAAATTAAAACAGGTCTTCTTAAACTTGATCACAAACGCGAGGGATTCATTGAACGAAAAGTATCCTTTCGAGACGGATCAAAAGAAGATCAAGGTCTCTCAATCCATAGTCCAGAGAGGAGATACTCGTTTTGTTAAAATTACAGTCACAGATTGGGGAATGGGAATCGGCGACGAGAATTTGAGTCGGATTTTTGATCCATTCTTCACCACAAAACCAACTACGGTCGGAACAGGGCTCGGTCTTTCCGTAAGCTATGAGATCGTTCGGGAAATGGGCGGAGAGATAGAGGTAGAAAGCTCCGAAGAGGAATACGCTACATTTCATATCATGATCCCAGCTTCGGAAAAGATTTCTTGACCTTGCTTTAGGCGAGGGGATACTTTTGATCTCCCATGTCAGAAGCAGAGGAAAAAACTTCCGGGACCCGCGCTCCATTCCAATCCGCTTCTAGAAAAGATGTAATTCGGATCTTAGAAAGAATTACGGACGCATTCTTGTCCCTGGACAGAGAACTCAAGATCCTATACGCCAACTTCGAAGCCGAAAAACTTCTGGATATTATCCGGGAGAATTTAGTGGGTAAAAGATTGCCCGAGGTACTTCCCCAATTCAATTATACTTCTTTATTCCCTGCGATGATAGAGTCCATGCATTCAGGACTTCCAAAAGATCTGGAGATCTTGGATCCGAAAGAGAATATTTGGTATGAGGTTCGCATCTTTCCTTCTGTCGAAGATATCGCGGTTTATTTGCGAGATGTAACTTCTAGAAAAGAAGGAGAAGTGAAACTCAAAGAGTCGGAAGAAAGACTTTCAGAACTTGTGAGAACTTCCTTAGATTCTATTCTCTCCGTGAACGAATCCATGGAAATCATAATGATGAATCCGGCAGCAGAGAAGTTGTTCGGATATTCTTCTTGGGAAGTGAAAGGAAAGTCCTTGGATTTTCTACTTCCTAAAAGGCGTAATAAACATTTTCCTAAAGTATTGCATCAGATAGGAGAAAGTCCTGATCGTGGGATCTTTGGTCCGTTTAGAGCTAGACGTAAGAATGGGACCGAACCTCTTTTAGAAGCTTCCGTTTCCAAGGTAAATACTTCTTCGGGAAAAGGATATACTCTGATACTCAGAGATATCACTGACAGAATTTCTATCCAAAAGAAATTAAGAGGAACTGTAGAAGAACTCAAGACAGTGGACAGAGAGAGGTTGGACCTCCTACAAAATCTGGAAGCGGAAGTAGAATCCCGCTCTAAAGAGCTTTCCAGATTCTATCGTTTGATGAAGGAAGAATTGAATCTTGCCAAAAGAGTTCAGAATAGCTTACTTCCACCGATCGATTATTCCATTCCAGGAGTTCACACTTTTGTAAATTACGTTCCGGTAATGGAAGTAGGCGGGGACTGGTTCGATATATTTGAATTTCGTCCAGGAGTTCTTAGAGTGATCTTGGCGGACGCCACGGGTCATGGGGTTCAGGCGGCACTTGTAACTATGACCATCAAAGGAGTTTATGAACCTTTGAAATATATGGCGGATTCTCCCGTAGAGTTGATCAAAGGGATCAATACTGATTATTGCAGAAATTTTAAAAACCTTCAGATGTATTTTTCCTGCTTTATTCTGGATGTGGATACAATAGAAAGAAAGATCCGATTTGCATCCGGTGGCCATCCCGCACTTTTATGGAAATCCAAATCTGGGATAAAACCTTTGGAAAGAACGGGATCTCTTTTAGGTTTGAATGCAAAGATGGAATATTTGGAGGAAGAATTCGAATACTCCGGAGGGGACTCCATACTGATGTTAACCGATGGGATCTTTGAAGAGTTCGATTCGGAACAACATCCGTTCGGAGAAGAACGGATTGAAAAAATTTATAAAGAATCCGGTTTGAGCGGATTGGAACTACATTCTCTTATCATAAATGAAATGAAAGCCCATCTCGGAGAAAAAGAGCCCCAAGACGATATCACTCTGATTTCTCTGAATCTGACCTAATCTCAGTTGACCTAGAAACTTATTTAGAAGGACATTCTTTACGTGTCCGAATTTCTCATACTATTCCCATTACTTTTGGTTTTATTAGGATTCGGATTTGCAGAATATATTCTTCATATCTCCAAAATAAACAAGATCCCAGTTCGCATTCACGTAAATGGAACTCGTGGAAAAAGTTCTGTTACAAGACTGATCTCATCCGGTTTGAGAGAGGGTGGATTTAAGGTCCTTGCTAAAACCACGGGAACTGTTCCTAGACTCATTCTGCCAGACGGTTCCGAACTAAATATCCTCAGATATGGTGCTCCGAATATTTTAGAGCAGAAGTTTGCAATCCAAGAAGCAGTTAAACAAGGCGCGGATATCATCGTTTTGGAATGTATGGCACTTGTGCCCTTTAATCAAAAAGTTTCGGAAGAAAAATTGATCCGAGCCACTCATTCAGTCATTACAAATGTAAGGGAAGATCATTTGGAAATTATGGGACCGGAAAAGAAGGATGTGGCTTTGGCTTTAAGCGGTTCTATTCCAAAGTCCAAAGTATTGTTCACTTCCGAAAAAGATTTTTTTCCATTATTTCAAGAAGTATGTATAAGTAAGAATACTGAGATCGTTTCCGCTCGTCCTGAAAAATATTCTTACCTCAACTATATGCAAGGCTTTGTATATTATGAACATCCTGAAAATGTAGTATTAGCCTTAGAAGTATGCGAGTCTTTGGGAGTAAAACCTGAGATTGCAATACAAGGAATGTGGTCTCATCGTCCGGATTTGGGAGCTACATTCTTTGCTGAATACGACCTAGGAGAGAAGAAGATCGCGTTTGCAAACGGTTTTGCAGCTAATGATCCGAAGTCTGCAGCAAGTATTTGGAAAAATGCAAGTCTACAGTTCCCTAAGTATCCATATAAAGTCGCTCTTGTGAATTGCAGAAAAGACAGACCGGAAAGATCGGAACAGATGGCAAAAGAAATTCTTTCCTGGAAGAATAATTCTCCGGATCTAATTTTGATCGCGGGAGAAGAAACTGAAGTATTCAAAAAGACCTGTTTGAAACTTGGTTTAGGAATTTCTAAAATAGAAAATCTAAAATATCCGGATGCAAAAGAGATCTTGGAGTTTTTCAAAATGTCTTTACCTGATAAGGCAATGGTGGTCGGACTTGGAAATATAAGTGGATTAGGGTTGGAACTCTTGGAACTTCTAAAACAAAAGGAAATTCTGAAAGGTTGATATGGACTTATTAAGTATTTCCATAGGACTCGGGCTTGGGGTCAGTTTATTCTTTTCCGAATTTTTCGGAATAGCGGGAGGACTCGTTGTCCCTGGCTACTTTGCGTTACAGCTCCAGAATCCTGTTAATATTCTTCTAACATTATCCGTTAGCCTAGGGGTTTTCGGTTTAGGAAAACTCATTTCAAAATTTGTAATATTATACGGAAAAAGAAGGACTGCAATTTTACTCTTACTTGGATTCGTATTGGATGCGGTCGGTAACGAATGGATATTTCCCAGCATCTTTACAGAAATGATCCACTTGGAGACGGAAGTAAAAGCGGTAGGTCATATCATTCCTGGCCTGATCGCAGTTTGGATGGATCGCCAAGGTTGGTTGGAAACTTTGGCTTCCTTACTTACAGCTTCTGTGATCGTTAGGTTGATATTGATCCTATTTCTTGGAAAGGAGTTATTACCTTGAAGGGAATGTATTGGAAATCTTCCGACAAGTCCGTTCTGTATTATTTGGTTTTAGCAGTATGTTCCATTTTTGGAATGTATTTAGTGGAACATTTTCGTTCCGATAAACTGCAACCGAATTATTCTGAAAAAATCGAGGCTGTAAAACTAAGCGTAAAAGCGTTCGAAAAGATCCGTTCTTATAAAGAATCCAAAAACAAAAAGATCGATCCAGATTCAGATCCTTCTTTGTCCGGACTAATCGGTGAATTTTTTACACCTGTTACAAGCAATTTAGGTTCTCTAAGAGCAAAACAAACTTCTCTTAATCCGAACTTTGCAGCCTTGGTCCTGGAGTATTTAGTCCAAGCCGGAGTGCAAAAAGGGGATATTGTAGCTGTTTCACTTTCCGGATCGTTTCCCGCTTTAAATATTTCAGTATATTCTGCAGCTAAAGTTCTGGAAGTGAAATTGGTCGTTATCTCCAGTTTGACTTCTTCCCAATGGGGAGCTAATGATCCCGATTTTTTATGGCCGGATATGGAGAAGGAACTATACTCTCACGGAATTTTTCCTTACAAATCCTTGGCCTATAGTTGGGGAGGGATCGAGGACCAGGCATTCGGAATTCCTAAAGAAGGGTCGAAGATACTACAAAATTCTGCCTCCAAAAATGCGCTTCCAATGCTCCATTCCAAGAATTACTCAGAGAGCCTGGAAGAAAGGATGAATCTATATTCTTCTGTGACCCCTCTTTTAGGATATAAGGCTTATATCAATGTGGGCGGGGGAACTGTTTCCATAGGAACTAAGAAGAGTGCAGGAGAATTTTCAGCCGGGCTGAATTTAAAACATCCGATGATTCGAGACGGAAGAGATTCAGTGATGAGGCGTTTTGCGAATGCAGGAATTCCAGTGATCCATTTGGTTCGAGTGGATGAACTTGCGACCCAAAACGGATTTACCATCCAGCCTAAAAAGATCCCAGAAGCGGGAGAAGGCAAAATATTCAAAAGATCCGAATATGATCTTAGGTTGGCAGCGGCAGTATTGGTTGGGATCTTAGTTTTACTTTATCTATTTTTTAAAAGAGATACTTTTATAGAAGAAGATAGGGACGATTCTCTTTAAGCTCTCAGAAAATTGAATATTTCCTGGTCTCTTTTTTTGTCTTCCAATAACACGGATTCGTAATGGTTTTTATCTGTTAGTTCGTAAACTTTCAGGTTTTGGATCTTTTCTTTCATCTTATCAATCGCGGAAGAAGGTAAAAGTTCGTCTCCAGGTTTGAAATTCGGTTTTAAAGCCCGGATCACAAGCACAGGGCAACGTAATGCAGAATAGGGCATTACCTTGTTTTCTTTTAGGGTTTTGAAAAATTCTGTAGGATCTTTAAAAAGTCTTGCTAGGATACCCGTTGGCTTCATTGCTCCCCCCATGTTTTTCAGTTCGGAATCGATCACGAATGGGGGAATGGAACAAATCACCGGTCCGTAAAAATTATTTCCCGGCATTAAAGAATTAGAAAGTGTGCCGACGGGCTCCAGTTCATATAATAAGAAATTTTGAATATTCGTATTCCAGGCAGAAAGTAAAGGAGACTTTTTCGCTTCTTGCAGATATATTTCCTTGCTTGGGATCCTTCTTCCCAAACGTGCCAAGGAACCTTGGATCATAAGTAAATTGGAAATTTTACGTTTGATGGAAAGTTCTCCGCCTCCGTCTATTAATACGGCTTTTTCTAGGAAACTGGAAAACTTCTCAGCAAATCTTAGAGTGATCCAGGCACCTAAGGAATGGGAAAGTATAGAAATTTTAGAATATCCTAATATAGTTGCGAGGTCTTTTAGATCTTGGGCATGTATTCTTGCGGAATATTCTTCTTTGGGTTTGTCCGAGTTTCCTCTTCCGCGTAGATCGTAAACGATTACAGTGATCCCTTTTTTAGAGAGTCCTTGTGCGATCGGTTCGAAGTTTTTTAGATTTCCAGTCAGACCGTGAACACAAAAAAGCGGGACTTTTGATTTGCCTGGAAAGATCCGATAGGCGATTCGGATTCCGGAAGGTAGAGTTGCTATTTTGGAATCCGAACCGAATTGTAACATTCTGTAATATTTAGGAAACTTCTGCTCCTAATCGGATCAGAATATTCTCCAAATTTTTTTCCATTTCTGATCTTAATGCTATATGAAGTAAAGCAATCTTTTCCCTTTTTTTGACTGCGGAGAATCCTTCTCCTTCTCTCTTGAGTTTGAACCAGATCTTGGATTCTCCTAGTCCTGAAAATCGAATACAAAAATCATCTTCTTTCAGATCGAATTTAGTGATCGCACCCAAATGTCCTCCGGAGATCGCTTTGGTTAATTTTCTAAGGAAAGATTCAGGATCGGATCCTTCTACCTTGATCAGATCCATATTACACCGCGATCATGTAGATCCCTTGTACAAGACCTACGATTGCTCCAAGGACGGAACCGATCAGTATGAGAACATATTCATCTTCTTGGAAAGCGGATCTTAAGATAGGTTCGAATTCTTCCGGTGGGAGATCCTTCATACGTTTGAACATATTATTTTCTATGCTCATCGCTCTTCCCATATAAGTTTCGAGTTTAGTAGAACTTCCTGCTAAGGAATCGCTTACTTTTCGGATTACTTCTTTTTTGGTATTCTCGAAATCAGAATCTTCTCCGTTATTCTCAGCGTCTAGTTGTCCGGCTAAGTTCAGCCTAGTCGCAGCTGATTCTGTTTCCGCTTGGATAGTTTCTACCAGAGTTCTTGCGGCTCTTTTGTATAAGATCTCTTCTAGTACGTTTCTTGCTGTGAGAACCTGAGTTGCGAATACGTTTGAATATTTTTTAGAAACTTCTTCCTGCCTTGCGATGAATAATCCTCTGTATTTGATCGGTCCCACTCTTTTTTCGTAAAGTGGGCGAAAGATCATAGTAAGCGCCACCCAGTTAGTAATATATCCAACGATCACACCTTGGATAGGGAGGGTCCACCAAATAGGCAGATAATTCCAAAGAACAGCCTGTGCGATCCCGAGTGCTCCTCCGAGTGCCCAGCCGCAATGTTCTATAAATTTAAATTCTTTAGAACCTACTTCTTCGAAGATGTTTACGATCCTTTCTACATTCGGTCCTGTGAGTTTTCTAAGCACCAAAGATCTGAAATTGAAAACGGAGGAAACATTCTCCTTTACCTGGACCATGATATTTTTCACTGTATGAGCACATTTTTCTTGGACCGCTCTTACGATCTCTTCTCCGTGGCCGTTCTCTAAATGTTTTCTTAATATCGGGTTGATATGATGAACGATCTCATGAGTTGCAGAAGGGATTAGATCATTTAGAATAGGTTGGAATTCGGTCTCCAATTGGTCCGGATCTACCTTGGAGAAAAAGTCCTCTACCTTGATCAGCCTCTCGGTCATAATATTCACCGATTTCAGGGCCAATTTCTGAGCCTTCTTCGGAACAATCCCTTGCCATCCTAAATAAGGCGGAATTCCTACAAATTCCAGCGGATAGAATGTCATTTTTAAGGCTACCACGTTGGTGAACCAACCCACGAATCCGTAGGTAAAGGGCATCATTATGATCCCAATCAATTCTTTGTTTTGACTAAAGAAGGATAAATCCATATTTTCAATTCCTGTAGCGTGCGCTATACTATTCGGTTCTATTGCAAAGTCCTTTTCGACCCAATGCACTGCAAGTTATTTTTCCAAACTTTTTGGGATCTTGGTCCAGGGTTTTGAAAAAAGATTTTTCAGAGTCGAATAAGACTCGGAAATGGTTCTCCCAAGTTTTTGAAATATGAAGTCCTCATTCTTTCCATATTGGTGTATTCTAATGGATCCTTCCGGATTGATCATCGAGACCAATCTTCCTTTGGATTCCTGGAGACAAAATCTTCTCTCCTATTTTTTGAACGGAACGGAGAAGATCCAAGGTGAGAAGGGAAGCGCTGTACTTTCATGGCAGCCAGGAAAAAGTCCCCTGTCTTTTCCCGCGAACATAGGATTACTCGCAAGTTGGTCTCTCACTCATGGGATGTTTTGGATCAAGATGGAACCGATGGAAGAAGATTCAGCTTCTCTCATCGAAAATTTCTTTTGGAAGGAGTTCCTATCCAGCGACAGACCATTCCGACAAATTTTTGAGACGAACCAAGCAATCAAATGGATCTTAGATCCAGACTCTGGAGATATTCTATACGCGAATCAGGCTGCTAGCCAATTTTACGGATACAGCCAAGAAGAACTTCTTCGGATGAAGGTCACTGATATCAATACTCTCTCGAAAGAGCAAATTTTTGAAGAGATGAAATTGGCAGCATTCGAGGCCAGACAATATTTTCGGTTTAAGCATAGATTGAAAAACGGAGAAGTCCGCGACATGGAAGTATACAGCGGGCCTTTGCAGTTCGGAGGAAAAAGGGTTTTATTCTCCATTCTATACGATGTCACAGAAAGAGTGAAGGCGATTTCTTTATTAGAAGAAAGTGAAAGAAAGTATCGTTCCTTAGTGGAGAGCGCATCCGATTCAATCATCATTACGAATTTTGAAACTAAAATTTTCGAAGTGAACAGAAGAATGGCCGAACTTTTGGAGTATAGCAAAGAAGAACTCCAAACATTCACTTTAAAGGATATTCTGGACGAGGAAAGTTTTGCAGATTCTTTGCTTAGAATTCCCGCATTAGAGTTCGGTAAACCAGTAATCTTAAACAGAAAATTCAAAAGTAAATCCGGCAAAATTATAGAAGCCGAAGTGAATGCTGCTCGGATCGATGAGTTCCGTTATATGGGGATAGTCAGAGATGTGACCGAAAGGAACTGTATGACCCGGACCCTGGAGAAATCTTTAAAAGAAAAAGAATCTATGCTCCAAGAGATCCATCATAGAGTGAAAAATAATCTGCAGGTAATCTCGAGTCTTCTTGGCTTACAATATGAGAATACCGAGGATCCAAACCTAAAACGTATTTTGAAAGAATGTGAGAACCGGGTTAAATCCATGGGATTCGTTCACGCAGAATTGTATAGGTCCGAAAATTTTGCGGCAGTGGATTTGGAAAATTATTTCACCACGGTTTCTTCCAACCTGATACGGGCTTATGGAGGACTTCCTCGTATCAAACTCCAATTGGACCTGAGTTCCCTGGAAGTCAGTATAGAAAGAGCAATCCCTCTCGGGTTGATCTTAAACGAACTTCTTACCAACTCCTTAAAATACGCCTTTCCGGAAGATCGTTCCGGAAAAATACAGATCCGGATCTTTAAAGAAGAACCTAATATCGTCTTCTCATACTCAGATGATGGGGTCGGATTTAGAAAAGAAAATCATGTAGGCTCCGGGACCATAGGTATTCAGCTCATAGAGATCTTGTCTAGGCAGCTCAAGGCAAACTCGGAATTTACTTCGGAAAATGGAGTTGTTTTTCGTCTTAGAATTCCGGACCGAAATCCAGGAAAGTAGCTTGATGGTTTTTTTCTAGGCTCAATACTCGGTCTTTGGTAAGGAACACATGCAACACACTACAGAAGAAATCCTACACCAGATCTATTTATTTTCTAGCTTCTCTATGGATGAATTGGCTAAAATAGCTGAGAAGACCAAATACAAGGTACTTGAACAAGGAGAGGCGGTCTACCAAGAAGGGAACGAGGCAAAAGCGTTCTATGTGGTAATGTACGGAACCCTGAAAATTCTGACCTCAACCGAAAAAGGGGACGATGTGAGCGTGACTACGATCGCTACCGGAGACCATTTCGGAGAATTCCCTTTTCTAGATCAGGGAAAAAGGGCCGGAACAGTAGAAGCAATGGAACGTTGCGAACTTTTGGAAATTCCTTTCGACCATCTGCAACATATCCTGGATTCTGATAAAGAACTTGCTCTGAAATTTTATAAAGGGATCACCAATTATCTGGTGAAAAGAATGAGACTTCTTACTCATGATTTGGCTTACGCCAGAGAATTGAAGAAACGTTATTCTTAATTAAAACTATGAATCGGAAATTTTTCCCAATCTACATTTTTCTTATTTTTTTCGGGCTGACCTATTGCTCCGAGACCCTCGTCAAAACAGGCATCGGGTATGAAAGGTGGAAATCAGGCCTAGAAAAAAAACAAACCAAGATAGAGCCTTGGAACTGGGTTTATCTAGAAGGTGGAGAAGGTAGCGAAAAAATCCTGATGGTACATGGATTCGGCGGAGACAAGGACAATTGGACTAGATTCTCCAAATGGCTCACGCCTGCATACACTGTAGTAGCAGTGGATCTTCCTGGTTTTGGGGAGAATGAACGAATTGCCGATCAGGATTATAATATTGCCCAACAAGTAAAACGACTGGATGAGTTCATTGTTAAACTGGGCTGGGAAAAGTTTCATATAGTTGGAAACTCCATGGGTGGAGCAATATCAGGAGTATATGCTGCGACATATCCGCAAAAGATATTGTCTCTCGGATTATTTGCACCTTCCGGAGTGAATAGTCCTGAAAAAAGCGAACTTTCCAAAAACCTAGAAAAGGGAAAGAACAACTTAGTTGCGACTAACGCAGAAGAATTTCAAGAATTGATGAAATTCATTTTTGTAATACCTCCTCCGATTCCATCTTTCCTAGCTTCCTATTTTGCGGAAAGAGCGGTCAAAAATTCGGAATTTAACAAATATATATTCAAACAGATCCGATCTACAGGTTTTCCATTGCAGGAAAATATGAACAAGATCCAGGCAAAGACCTTAATCCTATGGGGTGATACAGACAGAGTATTGAGCGTTTCCGGAGCTCAAGTGTTAGAAAAGGGGATTGCAGGATCTAAAAAGGTGATCTTGAAAGATATGGGACATGTTCCGATGTTGGAAAGACCCGAAGAAGTAGCGAATACCTACAAAGAATTTTTAGTGAAGTAAACTCCGAAAAACCTCGTTTTTCTTAGGAGTTTTTCGGAGTAGCGATGGCTTTTGCCAAACTTCTAAAATGGTTTCAAAATCGGAATCTCCGAAAAAAAATAGAAAAAGAGATCCGCGCCCTCGCGCCTGAGGTATTTAACGATTATCTTTATCGAGTAGAAGTATTAGATAACGGAAATCTAATATTAAGCTGGGCAAACGAAGGATTTTTGAAATTCTGCGGGATAAGTATAGATGACCTAAATAGTCCTTGGGCTGCCGCAGATCCTAAATACTTTCATCCGGACGATCTGGATCTGATCAGACAAAGAGTAAGAGCCCTATTATCAGGAGCCTCTCGAACGGACGAGTATAGAGTATATGGCCCTGACGGACAGATCCGTTGGTTGAGAGACCATGCTCATCCTATCTGGGATCCGATCGAAAAAAGAGTCACTCAGATCTACGGTTCTATCCAAGACCAGACTCCATTAAGAAAAAGTGAAATAGTTCTACAGGACCAACTTTCTTATATCGGTATTCTTTTGGATAGCACAGAAGAATGGGTAATCCGGGTGAACCAAGCGGGGAAGATACAATATGTGAATTCTTCCGGAAGATCTGAGGTGAGAAGACAATTCGGAATAGAATTGGCACAAGATTCTAAACTTCTTTCCTTGATCTCCGAAACACACCGAGAAATTTTCCAGGCACAACTGAATAAGGCGTTTTCCGGAGCCAAGGTTAAATGGCATTTTTCCAAATTATTCCCTGTGCAACCTAATTCGGAATTAGAAGTTTCCTTCGCCCCTTTGTCCAAAGAAGGGGCAATTAAAGAAGTCGTAATATTCGTAAAAGATGTGACTCTCAGAACGGTATGGGAAACGGCTTTACTCGCTAGCGAGGAAAAATACAGAAAATTGGTAGAAGTTTCTCCGGATGCGATAGGCCTTCACGCCGACGGAAAAGTAATTTATATTAACCAAACAGGACTTAAGATGCTTGGTTACGAAACAATGGAAGAAGTGGAAGGAAGAGCTATCGTAGAATTCATACATCCGGATTCCAGACAAATCGTGGGAGAAAGAGTCCTAAAGGCGATGCTCAAATCTGAACCATTGGAACCGATAGAGGAGAAATTCATCCGAAAGGACGGAACAGAGATCTCTGTAGAAGTTTCAGGTGTGGCATTCGAACAAAGAGGCCAAAAATTAATGCAGGTGATCGTCAGAGACATCACCGAAAGAAAAAAAGCTGAACACGAGTTAAGCGAACTCAGGAAAAAGATATTACAAACGAATGATAGACTCCAGGCGATCATAGAAGGCGTAAAAGACTCGATTTGTGCGGTCGATATGGATCTAAGAGTGATCTCTTGCAACACAGCATTTGAACTTATGGTCTGGAAATTGTATGGAAAAAGGGTCACAGTTGGCCAAAGGATCTGGGACATCGCCATAGACAATCCGGAAGAAAAAGAAAGGATTATCCGAAATTGGAGCCGCGCATTAACCGGGGAGGTTTTTAAGACGGAGAGAAAAATTTCAGGACTCGTCAAAGACTCTTTAGTGCTTGAGATCAATTACAGTTCTATCCGGGACGAAAGTCATAATATGATAGGTGCAACTCAGATCATCAGAGATGTTACTGACAGATACCAATACGAAGAAACCTTAAGGAAATCCTTGGACGAAAAAGAAGTTATGTTGAAGGAAATCCATCATAGGGTTAAAAATAATCTGCAAGTGGTTTCCAGTCTATTGAGTTTGCAGACTGATTTTACAGACGATCCGAAACTAGTTTCCATTCTGAAAGAATGCGAAAGAAGGATCCAATCCATGGCCCTGGTTCACAAGGAACTTTACCAAAACGATACGATTGCGGATGCGGACTTCACAGAATATTTAAACAATCTGCTTGTGGCTCTCGTGCAGTCTTTCGGAGCAAATAAAAGGGTAGGCTATTCTATAGAATCCGAAGACGTTCGTTTGAATTTGGATTTTGCTATTCCACTTGCGTTAGTGTTCAACGAACTGGTTTCAAATTCCTTAAAGTATGCTTTCCCCGGAGACAAAAAAGGGAATATATTTGTGTCGATCGTAAAAAAGGAAGACGGACTTTCCATTTCCATAGGAGACAATGGAGTAGGCCTTCCTAAAACAGTGGATGTCAGAAATTCGGAAGGACTCGGATTACAGTTGGTAGGAATGTTATTGGATAAACTTAAAGCAAAATGGGGACTCGAGAAAGTAGATATAGGCACTAGATACAAAATAGAACTTCCTATCCCTAAATAGGCTCTTAAAAGAATTGCTTCTCATCCGGTTTCAAAAAGGCTGGAAGCGATGAATCTAATCTCCATAGATAAGGTCGGCAAATCCATCGGTGAAAAACAACTCTTTCAAAACCTAAGCTTTGGGATAGACGAGGGAGAAAAAACAGGGCTACTCGGGATCAACGGGTCCGGTAAATCCACCTTACTTAGGATCTTACTCGGAATGGAAGAGCCGGACACAGGTAAGGTCGTCCGTAACAGAGAACTTAAAATTTCATTCTTATCACAATTCCCGGAGTTCGATCCCGACAAAACCGTATTAGAACATATACTCTCTGGATCTGGAATACTTTTAGATACCGTTAGAAGATACGAAAAAGCATGTATCGAATTGGAAAAAGGCGGAGAAGAAGCCGAAAAAGAATATCATCTCGCTATGGAAGAAATGGATTCCAAACAGGCCTGGGAACTGGAATCCAAGCTTAAAAATATATTAAGAGAACTGAATATACCTGATCTTTCCCGAAAAATGGGAGAACTCTCCGGAGGAATGGCTAAAAAGGTGTCTCTCGCACAGGCCTTAACGGACGAATCCAATTTTTTGGTATTGGACGAGCCTACCAACCACCTGGATATCGATGCTATTCTTTGGCTCCAAGAATTCCTAACGAGCACCGACAAAGCAGTTCTACTCGTAACCCACGATAGATATTTTTTAGAAGAGATCGCTAATCGTATTTTAGAAATAGATAGAGGGAATTTCAGGGTATATCCCGGAAATTATGATCTTTATCTGGAAAAAAAAGTAGAGATGCAGGTAATCGAAGAAAAGGAAGAAGCAAAACGAAAATCCTTTCTTAGAACAGAGCTTGAATGGCTCAAACGACAGCCCAAAGCTAGAGGCACCAAACAAAAAGCCAGAACGGATCGTGTTGTGGAAGTCCTGGAAAGAAAAAAAGCAGGCAAGGATATCGTCTTAGATATTTCCGTCTCCGGCAGAAGGTTAGGCGGAAAAATATTAGAATTAAAGAATATTAAAAAATCTTACACTAATATGGAATTGATCTCCGGATTTTCTTATGTATTCAAAAGTAGGGAAAGGATAGGGATCGTAGGTCCTAATGGTGCAGGAAAGACCACTCTTCTGAATTTGATCACAGGAAGAGAGAAGACCGACTCTGGAGATGTAGCCACTGGTCTAAATACAAGTTTCGGATATTTCGATCAGCTTGGAAAAGAACTCCCCGGTCCTAAAAAAGTATTGGAATATGTAAAAGAAGAGATCGCTCCAACGATCAAGATGAACGACGGAACTTCTTGGACCGCTTCTCAGTTTTTGGAGAGATTTTTATTTCCTCCTCAATTGCAGCAAACCAAGATCGAAAGACTATCCGGCGGCGAAAAGAAAAGACTTTATCTCATTCTACTTCTCATGAAAAATCCAAACTTTTTAGTTTTGGATGAGCCTACAAACGATCTAGACATTCCTACACTTTCCGTGCTCGAGGAATTTTTGGATGATTTTCCTGGAGTGGTGCTCGTAGTTTCTCACGATCGTTATTTCATGGACAGGGTCACCGATTACCTCTTCGTGTTTAAAGGAGATGGAAAGATAGATAGGTTCCCTGGGAACTATTCAGAATATCTGGAGTATAGAGAATACGAGGAGAAGGAAACTAAGACTAGTGCACCTAAACCTACTGAAAAACAGGTGGAGAATAAGAAGAAAGGCTTAAGCTACCAAGACAAAAGAAAGCTGGAGATCTTGGAAAAGGAGATCCTTTCTTTGGAAACAGAGGAGAAGGAACTCGTTCATAACCTACAATCGTCCGATCCTGAACTTGCCAGAAAATCTGGAGAACGTTTAACCCAACTCCAGGATGAATTACAGAACAAGGTCACAGAATGGGAAGAGCTTGCTTCTAAAGAATAGAATTTGCTCTAATTTTTGAAGAGAAGTCCCAATGTAGCTATAATGTAAATCTTATGTTCGTATTAAACAGTGTTAAACGAACTAATCCAAAGTGATTAGTCTAATATTCCTAATCCTATGATTTTTGTTCCTTAATGTCGCTCGATGCTTGACTAAAAAACGAACAGAAACATCTTCCATCCTATGAAACATCTATCTGCAATACTTATATTTTCTATCATATCCATCTTAAACTGTGCCGGTCCAAAACAGGATGATTTGAGCGGCTTACTACTGTTATTGGCCGGAGGTGGAGGACCAAATTCTTTCCATTGTGGTCAGACTGTTGCGAATCCTGTCTCCGTTTCATTCGCTGTCTCGAATGGAAATTATGTGTCTGAGTCTAACGTACTTGCCGCTCTCGGCGGCGATAATTGCAGCGCTCCTAATCTTACTGATAATAATAATGGAACGGTTACGGATTCTGCAAATAAGTTTATCTGGACACTTTGTGTAATGGATGGAAATACTAATTCCCCACATGATTTCATTTCTTCAAATTGCGAAGCATTCAACGGAGATGGAAGTGAGGCTTCTTACGACCAGTCGGACGCCTCGACAGTTTGTTCCAATCTGACATTTGCTGGTTATTCCAATTGGATTTTACCTGACGCAATTCAATTACATTCCCTTCGAAGCGCAAGTTCTCCCTATGTGCTTGGAGCTTTCGGAACTGCAAATAATTCTTTAGGGGCTTCTCAGACTGCTTGGTCCAGCACCGTTATTAACGGGACTGTAGAAACTTTAGGGATTACCCCGCTTTATGAAGCTACCAATGTATTTAGAGCATGGCAACCCGTTACCACTGGCCAAACGACCGTAGTTTGCGTTGTCGAATATTAATAAAATATTAAATTCTTAAACTTTTATTTCGCAGGTTTTTTAGAAGCAGCCTGGATCGTCTAATTCGAATGCCCCGATGGAATATCCGTCGGAACCAGACGGTGTAGATCCACCTGAGGACGTTGTTCTAGTTACAGGTGCTCCGATAACAGCATCTAACTTATAAATCGGATCAAAACTATTCAGATAAGAAGAGGTTTCCACACCGCCAAACGCAACTGCACATGGGCCACCGGTTGCGGTACTCAATGACAGCCAAGGTTGAAGGGCTGGATAACCGTTAAAGGAAGGTGTTGTAATAAAGTTCTGATTAGACCTGGTCGCAGTTAGGACATCGTTCATAAAAGCGTTTGCAACTAAGCAGAGGCCGGTAACATTAAAAGTTCCATTCCCACTACAAAAAGTTGAAAAGTTCGTAGCACCTGCAGTAACATATTTACCTGCACTACAAGCTAAGTCGTTACCTCTAAATATTGCACTTCCGCTAGGAGTAGTATCAAAGCTGGCACATACTCCATTACTACCTGGAGCCTGGATGAGATTATTCGTAATCTGAGCGTTCGTTGCAACTCCACCGAATATAAATATTCCGTAATTCGAACCCGCAGTGGCTCCTCCAGAATAGATCGTGTTCCCTGCTATATAGTGTTTAATTAGGGCTGCACTCTCCTGATTACGGATGCCATACGTAGCCTGAGAAGTTACGGAAGCATCCGTATATTGGCGGAAATTCATCGTATTGTTTATGATAGCTACTAATCTATCTACAAAATTTACAAGTAACACTGAATGGGAATCGTTTACAGCTTTATCTCCGCTGATCCTATTTCGAATTAAGTAGACATTAGAATCATTGCTGTAAACTGCAGTCGAATTTAACGCACCGAAACCACCCTTGATCACGTTCGTATCAATTTGGTTATTCGATGGAGATGAACGAAGGTAGATTCCACCCCTTGTTCCAGCGGAATTTTCGACTCCCAATCCTCCCTGACCGCCGGAAATATAATTTGCATAGATATATACAAAACTATTCGTATCTCCATTCAGGATCCGAATACCGAAAGAATTTTGTTTCGTTTCATCAGCAAAAATACTGAATCCTTGGACCACATGAGCTTTCGTACTATCCCCAGCCATTCCGCTCGGAGTAATTGTGATCGGAGCACATTCATTTGTTCCCAAGGTGGTTCCAGGACATTGTACAATATTTCGGCTATCGAAGATCCTACTAGGAGTCGCATCCAAATCCTGGGTAGTAAATGCAGAATCAAAACTTCCAAGAAGTCGTATTCCACCTGAAGAATTCAGAGTGATCGGAGAAACTGTACTTATAATGATATAGTCTCCTCCTTCTACAAATACTGTACAAATGCTGGAAGAGGAGCATTGATTTACGCCAGTCTGAATTGTCTTACAAGAATCGCTAGGGTCCGCGCAACTATTGCTATCATTACCGGAAGTATTACTTACGAAGTAAACATCACCTTCCATCATTCTAACATTTATGGATATGGTTGCTCCATTATTTGCAAGAGCCACTGCATCCGTACATCCGGTAAGTATGAATACAACATCAAGAGGGAAGGTTAGTGCTCCGAAAGACCAAGGTAAAGAAGTGGGAGCTATTCTTGCAGTGTTCCCGACATACGTAACTCCGGGACTTCCGCTTGCAGTTCCTGCTGAATAAGGAGGGCCTCCTCCAGTCGAATCTAACGCGCAGCCGGTAACCGGGCCGGAGAATGTAAAAATCATCGGCTTGGTAGCTGGCATAAAAGCACCCGGGGCAGCAACACTTGTTTTCATCAAACTTAAACAACTGATCTGCAGATTTACATCTGCACCGCTGATCGTTCCATTCGCAGGAGTTGTTACCACCTGGCAGGTATGGGTAGAAGGTACTGTCGGAACCGTACCTATTGTAATATCGTATGCTAACCCGTCCCCTACATCAAAACTAACTGTTCCGTTGGAGGTCCTAGTTTTCAGGTCCGTGCCATTATTATATATTTGTAAACTCGTAGTATTCGCGCTGTCTATCCCGGTAACAGTTACGTTGGCCTTGTACCAGTTCTCAGCGCAGTTTATCACGAATGTGGTGCTTGCAAAAGTAAGCGTAAGGTTCGGGTTACTGATGACACAGGTTTGGGTGGGAAGTGTTGCGGGCTGAGTTATAATATTTAAAGTATAAACAATATTCGGATCGTAATATCCGGTAAATGAATCTGTTCCTGCGGCAGTAAAGGTGAGTTGCTCCGCAGTACTTGCCAATTCGACTACAAGAGTGCCCGAGTTTGTAAGACCGTTTACTTGTACATTTAGAGGGAAGGCAGTCCCGGTCAAATAGGACACAAAATTAGATATATTCATAAAATCTAAAATTGCGGATTTTTTAGGACGGCTATAACAACCCATTGTTCCTAATGTGAACAGGATCAGGAAAAATGAATATAATTTAGGGACAAAATTCTTGCGAGCTACCATGCGAATTCCACTCCTAGTTCCATTCTCTGTTGTAAAAGATATGAATTTCCGGAAGCATAAGTAGCTGCTCTGTCGGATTCTCTTGCGTTTCTGAGAATCGGAGAGACAGTTACAGGAGTATCGGTCCCTTCTATCTTTACTTGTTTAGGGCCGGGGAAAAATCCAGCGTCGATCACATTGATCAGATAAAAGAATCCTAATACTCCCAAGGCCACTCCTAGTTGGTTGTATTCACCTACTGCATGTGAATACTTGGGGGAGATCTGAGTATAATTATACAATGCCAGATTAAATAATGCAGGGTCTCCTGATTGTAAGAACGCAGAGTTGTATAAAATATTACTTTGTCTTGCTGCATCCAATTCGTGAGTAGCACTCAGATAAGAACTTCCTCTTGCTGCTGCATAACCACCCGCGACAAAAATCAAACTAGGGAAAATTGCCGTTCTGAATGTGGACTTCTTCTGGTAATATTGTCCCCATCCTGGAAGAACTGCTGATCTTGCTGCTGCCCCAAGATCAAAGATAGAAGGCCCAGAGGATCCTGAATTAGAGGACTTGGATTCCAAGGCTGCTAACTCATCTTCTGTTTCCGCTACTAAGAAATAATTTTCCTTCTCTGTGGATTTATTACGTGGATTTTCCAAACGTAAGGAAACTGCACCTTCTGGAGATTTTTTCTTATCTATGGTGACTACCATAGTTTCCGAATTTTTGAGATCTATCGACTTGATAGGGATCTCGTTTCCTTTAGAATCTTTTAATATAACTTTTGTTGCTTCTGTGAAATGTTTTCCCTTGATCTCGAAACTTTCAGGCATGTCCTTACTTAAGAACTTATTTTTATCTGTAGCAATCACTTCGGGTTTCTGGGAAAGAATAACCTCAAATGGGATCCAAGCTGAGAATACGGAAACTCTTCCGTATTTATTCAATACACCTATTCTGTGCTCGTAAGCTCCGGGAGGTAATTCGATCTGGATCTGGCTTCCGTTTGTTTTCTCTCTGGTGATCTTTCCGCGAGAATCTTTGATCTCTACTTGGTAGCCGCCAGCATCTGGAATAGGTCTCCATTCCAGTTTTACTCCTTCTTCCTTAGCAAAAAGTGGAAGAGAGAATATAAGGAATCCGACTAAAAGAGCGGTAATCGTATTAGATTTTTGGAATCTTTTACTCAACATAAAATTCCTTAGGAGTCAAGATCTCCGGCGCCTTGAAAGTAGCGGACATGATTACTTCGAAATCCCTGGTCAAAGGAAGGGTGGTGCGGACTTGTCCGGAGCTGTCCCTGTATTTTGCGCTCAGTCTCCACTGGTATTTTCCTTCTCTTAACCTATACAACTCTCGATAGTCGTAGGATTCTCCCTTAATTTCCTTTTTGAAGACCGTTTTTAGTGTTTTTTGGTCTGCCTCTAAAAGTTCCAAAATGTACGCCTCGGATTTGCCTTCAATTTCCCAATAAAATGACAAACTCGCTTTCTCATCCAGGTCTATCTTATCTCTATCCCTTGGATATACAGGAGAGACAAATGGAGCGGAGTCCGAGGTCTTAAATCCGGAAGAAGGACTGGAGGTCAGCACTTCCCCCTCCGGAGAAAGAAGAGTAACTTTCCAATAATAGTCCCCAGGTCCTGGAAGTGGGACTGAATTTTGTCCGGAACGCACGGAGGTTTCGAATACTTTCGAAGCAAAGTTAGGATCTTTAGAAACTTCTAATTTATAAGTTCCGCTAGGATCCGGTCTGTCCCATCTGAATTGTAATTTACCGTCCACTGGATGACCTAACTCGGATCCGTCCTTCGGAAAGGAGAGTCTTATGAAGCCCAGAGGTTTTAAGGTGAACTTACCAATGGAAGAAGAGATCTCTCCTTCAGAATTAGAACTTGCTTTAATTCTCCAGAAGTATGTACCTTCTTTCCAATCCAGATCCGGCTTTATAAAATTGGAGTTAGTCGATTTGGAGAAAATTATATTTTTGAAATCGGAATCAACGGCAATATCCAGGGAATAAGATTTGAATTCCTTGTTGGAACTCCAACTAAAGAAGGAGCCTGCCTTAAAGATACGGATGCCAATCTCTTCGCCCTGTAAAGGTTTTAGAAGTTTAGGAGGTTCTGCCTGTTCCGATTTGCGTAAAACGAAAGAAATCGCATCCGAACTCAATTCGGCAAACCCCTGTTTATCGGAACTCATTTTGACCCGAGCAAAAAATTGTCCTTCCAACTTAGGTTCCCATTTTAAGAATCCCGCAGAAGAGTCCCCAGTATATACGATTTGTTTAAAGTTCGCATCGGAAGAAACTTCCAGCTTATATTTTGTCTGGGAATCGAATGTACTCCATTGGAATCGGACTGGAGGTGCAGTTTCAGTATAAGAGAATACTTCTTTATTAGTAGGGGAGACAAGTCTTGGTTTATTCCAAGAGATCAATTTAAAGTTTTTAGAAGAACTAAATTCGTCTTTTCCGGACTGAGGATTTTTTCCTGCAAGTCTCCAATAATAAGAACCGTTAGGAAGTGAGATGGAGGCGTTCGTTCCACCTGCATTCAATTTTTTTAAACCTGTTCTGAATCCTGAATCTCTGGCAACTTCCAATCTGAAAGTTTTGATACTTGGAGAATTTTTCCATTCGAATTTGACAGGAAGTGTTTCACCTGCCAAAGGAAAATACGTTTTGTCCGGAGGAGAAACCGTTTCTAGGTTTAAAGAATGAACTTCAACTTTACCGTCTTTCAGTTCTGCAGACTGATTTTTACCTACCGTATTCTCTCCGGAAGAGGAGACTACCTTGGCTTCTCCTTGTTTTACTTCTAGGTTTAGGGCTTTGCTCTCGTCTTTGGAAATTTTTAGATCCGAATTTCCAAGCGAGATCTTTGTATCTCCCGAGCTTATCTGTAAATTGCCCGATCCTCCGCCGGTCGCGGAAAGTGAACCCGATACGAAGCTGATCTTGTCGGTATCTTCCACAAGGATCATACTTCTTTCGTCCATTCTGATCTCTGCGGAATTTTCTCCATCAGTAAAAAGTAATACTGCTTCGGAACCTTCTTCCGTGCGTATTGTGTCTCTGTATCGGATGGGGTCGGACTCACCCAACTCCTCCCAGATGACTTCAGAATCAAGTTTTCTTAATATTTTGAGTTGTTTTGTCTTGAGTTGCCCTACAACTTTGTTGGTCCCAGTCTTAGGACCTGCGTTGGCGTACAGATATAATAGCCCTGAAAAAAAAAGCAAAAGTAGAACTAAAGCAGTGACGACGATCCGGCCGTCATTCAAGTATTTCATACTTTAATTCCTCTTCCTCATCTCCTGTTTTGGTTTTTTTCTTGGATTCGTATTCTATTCCGAGTTTTCTTCTCAGATCGTTCAGGTCCCTAGGTCGATCCGGATCGTCTTTTCTTCCAAGGACCGCGTAAATGGTTTGGGGTTCTTCTTTTCCCTTTACCTTGATAGATTGCATTTTTTCGACCGCAAAAATTTCTTTTACATGATCGAGTAGATCTTGGGTGATCAAAATATCTGTGCCGAAAGGTTTATTCAACGCCTCCACACGAGATGCAAGGTTCACCGCGTCCCCGATTACGGTATATTCCAATCTTTCTTCGGAACCGATCTGTCCCGCGATCACAGGCCCAAAGTTAATACCACAACCGATCCGAATGATCGGTCTTTTATCTCCGCCTCTTCCTTCATTGAACTTAAGTAGAGCCGCTCTCATTAAGAGCGCGCCATTTACTGCATTCTCTGCGTCTTGGTCGGAAGTACGGACAGCTCCCCAAGTTGCCATGATCGCGTCCCCGATAAACTTATCCACGATACCATGGGTATCGTTCACGCAACGTACCATCTCGGTCATGTACTCGTTTAGGAATTCAACCACTTCTTCCGGTTGCAGTTTTTCTGATATAGATGTGAAGGATCGAATATCGGAGAAGAAGATGGCGCACATCTTTCTTTCTCCACCCAAGGTAAGTTCCTTGTTCAATACCATTTCGGCGATCTCTTTGTTTACGAAACGACCGAGTGCGTCTTTTACCTTCTCTCTTTCTTCCAGACCTTTTCCCATACTTACGAAATAATCGGTCAAAACGCCGATCTCGTCCTTTGTAGTGGACTTGATCCCAATTCTGAAATTTCCTTTTGCGATCTCTACTGTTGCTGTCAGAAGTTTTAATACCGGAATGGTAATGGTTCTCGCTAAGAAGAATACGATGATGAGTGCGATACAAAGTGCGATCGCCATGATGAGAAGGTTTTTAGTCTGGATCCTATAAACCATCTCAAATACTTTTTCTTCCGGAACGGAGACAATCACTCCGGCTCCGCCGAAACCTAATTTTTGGTAAGAGCCGTAATACCTTGTCTTAGTGGAATCCTCATATCTGGTTTGTTGACTATCTTCTCTTACGGAAGAAAGCATCGTTTCAAAAATAGGAAGATCAGCCCAATTTGTTTGGGATGCAAGAAGTTGTAGATCATGATGTGCGATCAGATCCCCATCTCCATTGATTAAGAACGGAACGTTAATATCTTGTTTTTGGAATACGGTCAGAAGTCTTTCTGCTCGGATAATATAAAGTAGAATGGACTTACTCTGAGAATCGTAGACTGAAATGGAAAAAGTAGGTTCTTTAAAATTCGGAGTAAGATTATCTATCCTTCCGCCGGATTGGATCGTCTTTAAAAAATAAGATTCTTTTTGAGAAACTGCAGCATCCAATTCTTCTCGATTAGAAGAGATTCCCTCCAAGTAAGAATCGTTGTATAATACGGTTCTTTTTTTTAGTTTATCTCCTTCCGGGGAATAAATTCCCGCTAAAAGAAAATCGGGTTCGTTCCTAAAGAATAAATCCGCATAAGCACCTGGACCTTTCGGGTCCAAAAGTTTTTCGGTAAGAGTTTTACCTTTATCACGAATATCTTTTAGATCCGATTTTACCTTGATCCCTAAAATATTCACCAAAGAGAAATTAGTCTCTAATACTCTAACTTCGTAGTTCTTTTTGAACTCACTAGACGCATATAAAATGACTGTGGAAACCGTAACAGTGAGTAAAAGTGAGATCACTGCCATGAGTTTTAATTGAAGAGGGAATTTCGCGCTGGTCGCAAAATCTCCTGTATCCGTTGGAGGAGTAAAGGTAGTTTCTCTTTTTGGAATATTCTTCTTTTCTGATACTACTGGAGCTTTAGGCTCTACAGCCCCAGGTTCAGAGGTCTCGGATCCTTGTTTTTCTCCGGAGAATACGGTATCAAAGGAGATCACCGGCTTACTTTCCAAGGTGCGGAAACTCTCTGCCTCTTGGAATTTCGGGACCTTCTTCTTTCCGTTGGAGTCTTTATGACCGTTCTTAAAAACTCCTAACTCTATCCCGGAAACAGCCAAAGGAAGTTCCTTTAGATAAATAGAAAATTCTCCTCTTGTGGAGTCCGGGATTTCCTTAGGAGCTTTTTTGCGGGAGGCATAGGTTTTGAATTCTCCTAAGAATTCAGTCTCTGCTTGTCCTTGTAAGCTAGGGAACCAAGCGCCTAATTCACCTGAGGCGATATGTGGATAGGAAGATATTACCATTTTGGAAAGTATCACTTCCCATCTTTCTTCCAATTCTTCCGGGATCAAAAATAAGATATTGGATTTGGCCGCTGCTGAAATTAATTTCCAGGCGGAGAAGAATACAGACTCGTTTGTTTCCGGTCCAGGAGGAATTTCTAATGCGAATAGTTTCCATTCTCCTGCATGCAGAACTTCTTCTAAGTCGGTTACTAAAGAAGAACCTTTTTCAGAGAATACACAGACTACAGTTTTGATCCCTAGATCTGCCCAGGCTCTTAATTCATCCTGGTTTTGGATCTTATCCTTTGCTCTGGCCCAGAACGCGACTGCACCGTTTGGTCCGAAGGGAATATATTTTGTAGATGATGGCATTTTGTTCCTAAGGAAGTTCCGGAATAAAAAATTCTCTTTTAGAAAGCTAAAAAATCGATCCGTCTAGCGGAAAGTATATTCCAGATATCCTCCGTTAAATTATCGGAACAACAGCATTCTATATTGAAAACAAGTAGAATGAGTTCTCTCCCATTAAGGATACCTATTTAGTTGATTACACAGACACCGGTTAGAATCTGGATTTTGAGGATATTTATGGCAACTGCTAAGTTTACCACCAACCGAGGGACCTTCTCCGTTTTATTGGAAGATGAGAAGGCTCCAATCACTGCTGGGAATTTCATCCAATTGGCTCAAAAAGGCTTTTATAATGGTCTGATCTTTCACAGAATTATTGCAAATTTTATGATCCAAGGCGGTTGCCCGCAAGGAACTGGAACTGGTGGACCAGGGTATAAAATCCAGGATGAGTTTCATCCGGAACTTAAAAATAAGAAATTTACTATCTCCATGGCGAATGCTGGACCGAATACCGGTGGTTCTCAGTTTTTCATCAACGTGAGAGACAATCTCTATCTAGACAATCGCCATGCGGTTTTTGGCCATGTAAGCGAGGGAGAAGATATAGTCCAAAGTATCTCAGAAACTCCTACCGCTCCTGGGGATCGTCCTCTTCAGCCAGTGGTAATTGAGACGATAGAGATCATCTAACGTACCCCTTGTGGGATAAACATTCCACAAACTTCACAAAAATTCGAAATATGCTTGAAAATATCCATATTTCGCCATAATTAGAGACCCCTGCCCGGAATTTCTATTCCGGGCGGATCTATTTATGGGTTCTCGCTCTCCTACTTTTTCAGATTCCAGTCAGGAAAATCCAAAACCCTTACTAGACTATATCCTCTCCAATTCTCCCATCGTACTATTTTCCGCAGACGAGACGGGATTAATGAACTTTGCCTCGGGTAAAGCGTTAGACATGCTTGGTCTTGATTCCAGTGCATTCATCGGAACCAACTTTGTACAACACGAATGGAACGCAGAGTTTAGGGAAGAAGACGGCTCTGTACGTAGTTTGGAACAAACGGAAGCTTTAAGGCTTGTACTTTCCGGAAAAGAGATCAGCGCTGAGGCGGTCTTTTTAGGAAGGTATTTTGCTGTAAGGATCTCTCCCGCAATTGGAGAAGACGGCAAAGTAAGAGGACTCGTAGGAGTTTCCTTAGATATAACGGATCGTAAGATCGCGGAAGATATATTAGAAAAACGTACTGTTGATTTTCACACTTTGATAGGCGCGTTACCCGTGATCGTTTTTTCCATTTCTCCGGAGGGAAGGATCATACTCGCCGACGGAAAAGGATTGGAAAGATTAAAAATCAATCCTAAGGAAATTGTAGGAAAAACCATTTTTGAAAGAGCAGGCAATCGGCCGGAAGTTATGGAAGCATTCTCTAAAGCTCTTCAAGGAGAAGAGAGTATCTATCATACCAACCAAAATGATCTTTTGTTGGAAACAAGAATGTATCCAAGGCCTGGAAAAAACGGCCGTATCCAAGAAATATTAGGAATTGTTTATGATATTTCCGATCGCAAAGAATATGAAAGTAAGATCAAACAGAATGAAGAAAAATACAGGAGCTTATTCCAAAATAATCCCCAGATCATGTTTGTTTTCGATAGGACTTCACTTAAGATTTTGGCGGTTAACCAAACTGCATTGCTTGCCTATGGATATTCGGAAGATGAATTTATCGGAAAATTAGTTAGTGAACTTAGACCGGAAGAAGACCAGGCATATTTATATCAAGCCATCCGGAATTTAAAAGAAGGTCCTAATTCATTCCCTGAAATGAGACATTTAAAAAAAGATGGGAATATTATGTATTTGGATATAGTTTCTTCTCCTATCAAATTTCAAAATACGGATGCTGTACTTGTTTCAGGAACGGACGTTTCGGAGCGGGTTCGGATCACTAGAGAAAATCGTTTCAATATGGAAGTCATTTCCCAGGTCAACGATGCGATCATTGCGTTGGACGGAGATATGAACATCACCTACTATAATGCATCCGCTTCCAAAATGTACGAGGTGGAAGAAGGTGAATGTTTAGGAAAACATTATACTTCTCTTTTTAAAGAGGATTGGATCTCCGAGGAAAATTATAAAGAAGCAATGGAGGATTGGAAAGATTTAGGAGCTTCCAAAAGAGAACTGATCCATACATTAAGATCCGGTAGAAAGATCACGATCGAGAGTAATTTCAAAAAAATTAATGCAGAAGGTTATCTGGTCCCGGGTCTTATCATGGTCAATCGGGACATTTCCGAAAAAATAGAATCCAGAAAATCTTTGGAAGAAGCACTTCTTGGTTTGGCAAAAACGAATAAGGAACTGGAACAATTTGCCTATATTGCATCTCATGATCTCCAAGAACCTCTTAGGACGATTGCAAGTTATCTGCAATTATTAGAAAGAAAATTCTCCGATGAGATTAAACCGGAGATGAGAGAATTCATCCAAGTATCTGTGGAAGCTGCAAAAAGACAACAGGGACTGATCGAAAGTCTTTTGAGCTATTCTAGAGTGGGTTCGGATTCTGTGAAAAAATCCAAAGGGGATCCAAATCTGATCCTGGACGAGGTCAGAAAAGATCTTTCGTCAGTCATACAAGAAACCAAAACAAATTTAGTTTTAGAAGGTCCTTTTCCGGAAGTGTATGCGGACCAGGACCAGATCAGACGTTTATTCAGTAATCTGATCTCTAATGGGATCAAATTCCGTTCTTCAAGCAGGAGCCCGGAGATCCGTATCAAGGTGAAACATATTCCCGGTGCAAATGTGTTTTCAGTCTCAGACAATGGAATAGGAATGGATCCTAAATACTTTGATCGTATTTTTATCATATTCCAAAAATTGCATACTAGGTCAGAATATCCTGGAACAGGGATAGGTCTATCCATCTGCAAAAAGATCGTGGAAAATCATGGGGGAAGAATTTGGGTCCAGTCTTCTATAGGAAAGGGATCCGAGTTCTTTTTCTCCCTGCCTGAGGTTTAATTATGAATACTTCTTCCAAACAATATTTTGATATTCTTTTAGTAGAGGACAATCCTGCGGATGTCCGGCTCACTATTGAAGCATTGAACGATCTTAAATCTGAAAAAAGATTATTCGTCGCAAAAGACGGAGAGGAAGCGATCGACTTTGTAAAAGGAGAAGGGGAATTCGTAGGAGCAAGACGCCCCGATCTGATCCTACTAGATCTGAATCTTCCTAAAAAGAACGGCTTTGAAGTTTTGGAAGAGCTAAAATCAGACCCAGTATACAAAAGGATCCCAGTTGTGGTTTTGACTACATCCGGATCGGAAAGGGATATTATCGCCACTTTCAATTTACACGCGAACTCATATATACAGAAACCGGTGGAATACGACAATTTTTTGGAAGCGATGGATTCATTACGTATCTATTGGTTCAAAACTTCGAGGTTACCTCCAAGATGAATGCAAGAGTAATATCCGTCCGGGTTAAACAGATTTTAGTAGTGGAAGATAACGAGGACGATTCTCGTTTATTCGAAATATTTTTGAAGGAAGCGGATCCTTCTGGAATACGTTTGAAACATTCTCCTACTGTGGCGGATGCTCTGGAAATACTAAAAGACCAAGGAGATGAGATAGATTGTATCCTTCTGGACTTGACCCTACCAGATAGTTTCGGATTGGACGGTTTCGAGATGATCAAGAAGGCATTTCCTAAAATTCCTATAGTGATCTGTTCAGGGACCCAGGATGAATCTATTGCGATGGAGGCTTTACAATCAGGAGGTCAGGATTATCTCATCAAAGGAAAATTCGATTCTCATCTTCTTCTTAGATCCATCTTATATGCGATCGAAAGACAGGACATGTTGTCCAAGTTGGAAGAGCAGGCATTTCTTATTAAAGAGAACGAAAAAAAATACAGACTCATCTTCGAACACAATCCTCATCCGATCGTTTTATATAATTATGATTGTGAAGGGATCCTTGATCTGAATCAGGAAACGGAAAGAATTTACGGTTTCGATAGAGAAGAACTTCTTCATATGAAATTTTCAGATCTGTTTATAGGAGCTTTTTCAGGAGAGCGTAGACAGTATCTTGCCTTGCATAACGGTAAAAATATTCCGGAAACGCATGTGCATAGATCCAAGGAAGGAACTCCTCTTCTAATGGAGATTACTTCTTATAAATTCCAACTGGAAGGAAAAGAAGTGGTCCTTGCGATCTTAGTGGACATGACCAAATGGAAACAATCCGAAGATACCCTCATACAATCTTTGAGAGATAAGGAAGCTCTTCTGCAGGAGATACATCATAGGGTCAAAAATAATCTGCAGATCATGGCCAGTCTTCTGAACTTGCAGGCAAATTATGCAAAGAATAAGGAAGTAACTCGAGAACTTAGAGATACTGAGAGTAGGATCTACTCAATGTCTTTGGTTCATAATGAACTTTATAATTCCAAAAACTTGGCAGAGATTGCTCTGAATTCTTATGTGGATAAATTATTGGATAACCTTTGGAATGTATATGGAATAGGTCCAGAGATCGGAAGAGTGATCGACGTAGGGAATTTAAGTTTGGCAGTTGAGAAGGCTCTTCCCATCGGAATGATGATCAACGAGATCGCTACAAATTCTATCAAGTATGCGTATTCGGAAAAGAAAAAGGGACAGTTTTATATAAGAGCAAAATCCGGAAATGGGATATTCTATTTGGAAGTGGGAGACGACGGAAAAGGGATCCCGGATTATCCTCAGATAGAAGCCAAAGAAACCTTAGGTTTACAACTGATCCGGATCTTATCCAAACAGTTAAAGGCAAAATTGGACATCAACACCTCGGCCCCCGGAACCCGATTCCAGATAGAGTTTGAGTATTAAGCAGCCAGTAATTTTTTAAATTCAGAGATACAAGCTTTGCAAGCTTCGCCACATGACTTACATTCCTCGTGGTGATCCGCGTGTTTATCACACTGAGCGGCGCATCTTTCGCAAGACTCCAAGCAGATAGAGGCTAATTTTTTAGTAGAAGCTGAACCCAAGGAAGACAATACAACGAATGCATCGCATAGGGCCACAGTCTCTTCGACTGATCTGAGGCAATCCACCATTTCCTTATGACCTTCTGCCAACATATCCACACACATATTGATGCAGATTCTGCCTTTTAAAATACAAGCTGATGATGCTTCTAACGCGGAGCCTGGTACGGAAATTTTTTCGGCCTTCTTCTTTTTAGGAGCTTTTTTATCTCCGTGATCATGTCCTAAAACGGAGGAACTTGCGAGTAAAGCCATGGTCGTAGCACCTAGGCCTAGGATTTGTTTTCTAGATATTTTCTGTTCCAAAGGAACCTCCCTCGGTGCTCTAAATTATCCAAGAATCCGCATTTCGTCGCCTAAAATAGGTTGAAAACCTTAAAAAAAACCGCTTTCTTTTCGGAACTTTTAGAATAGGTTTGGAAAATTCTTCCCGCTAAAGTAGCTCTAATTGAAAAGACTCGTCGGATGAATTACTACAGATAAAATGTTCGGACCCACAAGAGAAAAAAGCGAGTCATCCGCGACGATTGGCGAATCGGACAAAATTCTTATTCTGGACGATGCTCCTGAAAACTGCCTGCTGGTAGAAAGGATCCTTAAAAAAGCAGGATACGGGGATGTAATTTCCACCCAATCTCCTGAGACCGCCTTAGAATGGTTAGGCCTCCAAGGAAACCCTGAAAACAAAAAAGAGATTTCACTTTTACTTTTGGACATTCTTCTTCCTGGAGGAATGAACGGACTGGATATTCTACGCACCTTAAGTTCTAAGGAAGAATTTTCCGACCTGCCTGTTATCATTATCACCGCGATCCACGATACCCAAACCTTGGAGTCCGCATTCGAATTGGGTGCAATCGATTACGTTACTAAACCTTTCGACGCTCATGAGCTTAGAGCAAGGGTCCGTTCTACTTTGAGGCTTCGTCATGAGATGCTCCAAAGAAAACAAAGAGAAAGAGACCTCGAAGAGATCACTGATAAACTTTCGGAAGCTTACCAAACCTTACTCAGAGTTTCCAGAACGGATGGTCTTTCCGGAATTTGGAACAGAAGATTTTTTGATGAGATCTTAGAAGTAGAATGGAAGAGGGCCTGCCGTTCCGAAAAACCGATCTCATTACTTTTATTGGATATAGATTATTTTAAAAAATTTAACGACACTTACGGACACCAGGCCGGAGACGAATGTATCCGTCAGGTTGCGGGAGTTCTAAAGAATACTGCAAGAAGAGCGGGGGACTTTCCTGCTCGTTACGGCGGAGAAGAGTTTGCAGTGATCTTACCCGAAACCGATTCGGACAAGGCTCTGTTGGTTGCTGAGAATATCAGGAATCGCGTGCATGAACTAAAGATCCCACATGAAGGTTCTCAAACTTCGGAGTTTGTTTCTGTAAGTATTGGGATCAGCACTCGAATGTCCGGAAAAGATAAAGATACCAAAAAGTTTTTGGAAGAAGCCGACAAGGCTCTCTATAGATCCAAAGAAGAAGGAAGAAATAGAAGTTCTCTCTATAAAGAATAAACCCTTAGATTTAGGCTGACCACGGTCTTATTTCGTCTTTTTTCCCCTTATTGTAATGAATCCCCTTCATTTTTTTCCTAAAATTGGAAATTTGTTTGCATCGCACTAAGTCTTATAACTTAATAAACGATACATAGAGATAGAAATGGCTATATTAGATAAAATAGTACAGGAATTCAAAAACAGGTTTTTTGAGACCGTAAAGGTTCCAGTGCAGGTGCATTCCTCTTCCGGGGATTTCCAAGCAACTTGGGAGGGCATCGAGGGTACGGCACTTAGCTTTACCCTGGATCGTTTTCATCCCGATCCGGAAGGCAGCAATGCTGTAATAGAGATCCGCGTTCCTTTTTGGAAGGAACCCTTATTATTTTCAGGAAAACTTTTAGATAAGAAAGTGGTGAAATCCAAATCTTCTGAAAGGATCACTGACACTGTTTTGGTATTTGAATCGGAACTTTCAGAATTTCTAAAAAAGAATCTTCCGAAGATAGATCTAACACTTCCTAAAAAAAAGTAATCCTTATTTTTTAGGAAGATCCACTTCTAAGATCATTGCTGCATGATCGGAAAGGATGGGATCTTTTTTGACTGTGAGTTTTTTGAGTTTAGATTTAAGTTCCGGGGTCACGAAAAAGTAATCGATCCTCCAGCCTTTATTATTCCCTCTTGCTCCCGCTCTGAAAGTCCACCAAGTATATTCCTGCTTGTTTGGATATAATTCCCTAAAACTATCCACCCAACCAGTGGAAAGAAATTTGGTCACCCAGGCTCTTTCTTCCGGTAGGAAACCGCTATTCTTTGCGTTTCCTTTTGGATCGTGTATGTCCATTTCAGTATGGGCAATATTCACATCTCCGCAGAGTATAAGGTTAGAATGTTTCTTTTTCAGCTTCGCGGAAATTTTTAGAAATTCTTCCAAGAATCTCATCTTGGCTGCTTGTCTCACGTCACCTGTGGTCCCGGAAGGAAAATAAACGGTCCAGATGGCATAAGAATCGAATTCTGCCAGGACACTTCTTCCTTCTTTATCGAATTCATCCAAACCCAGTCCATACGTTACTTTTTTAGGTTCCTGTTTGGTCCAAAGTGAAACTCCAGAGTAACCTTTTTTTTCTGCAGAATGGAAGAAGGCTTTGTATCCCAGTTTGTCCCAAATTTCCGGACTGAGTTGGTCCGGTTGCGCTTTGGTTTCTTGGAAACAAACAAAATCGGGTTTTTCGGAAGAGATGATATCGCCCAGGCCCTTGCCCCAAGCGGATCGGATTCCATTGCAGTTCAGACAGAAAACTTTCATAGGCTTAGAAGAGTTCCCAGGATTTTCGGGATGCTAAGTCCGGGCAAAGAAAAAAAATGTCCGTATGAGCATTCGTATCAGGGAAGTAGGGTTGGATTTTTCCTTTGAACCCATTCTCCAGAGAGCAAAGCAGGACTTAAATGACACTTTGGCCCTGGTACGTCCCATTTTGGAGCAGGTGAGAGAAGGCGGGGACAAGGCAGTTTATGAGCTCACCCAGAAATTCGATCGAATAAAACCTGAAAAATTGGTTTTCCCTGTCTCAGAATGGAAGGGAAAAGCGGACCCAGAACTAGTTTCCGCATTGGAAAAGGCTAAGGAGAATATTGAAACATTCCATAAGGCCCAAATTCCTTCCAATCTAGATGTGAATGTCTCCGGAAATACATTAGGAATTCGTTATACTCCGATTGAATCTGTGACTGTATATGCCCCGGGTGGAAAGGCATTATATCCTTCTACCATTTTGATGGGCGTAATCCCGGCAAAGATAGCGGGAGTTAAACATATTCAGATCGTTACCCCTCCCCAAAAAGAAGGTATTCCTGACGGATTGTATGCCGCCGCTAAAATTGCAGGCGCAGATGCGATCGTAACAGTAGGTGGTGCCCAAGGGATTGCGGCAGCTTCTTACGGAACCGAGACTATTTCACGTTCTGAATTTGTGATCGGGCCGGGTAATAAATTCGTAACAGCTGCAAAAGTTTTATTAAGCGGACAAGGTGTTATCGGAATAGATAGCCCTGCAGGTCCAAGCGAAGTTCTTGTGATCGCAGATGATTCTGCAAATCCAAACTGGGTGGCGGCTGATCTTCTTTCCCAAGCGGAACATGGAGAAGATTCCGCGGCGATACTTTGCACCGATTCTTTGGAATTTGCCAAAAAAGTTTCGGAAGAAATAGACAAGGCATTAAAAGAAAGACCTAAAAGGGAATCCATCAAAAGAGCCTCGATAGAGAATGAAAGTTGGATATTAGTTTTTCCTAATTTAGAAGAATGTGTAAACTTCTCCAATCAATATGCTCCTGAACATTTGGAGATCCAAACTCGAAATTATAAGGAATTATTCGAAAAGATCCGACATGCAGGTTCCGTGTTTTTGGGACCTTATTCTCCTGTGGCTATGGGAGATTATATCAGTGGTACAAATCATATTCTTCCAACAGCTGGGGGAAGTAGGATCTTTTCCTCCTTAGGGGTTCTTACGTTCTTAAAAAGAGTAACCTACCAGGAAGTAACCAGGGACTCTTTAGAAAAATTATATCCGTATGTAAAAGTTCTCTCTGAATTCGAAGGTTTGGATGAAGAACATGGCAATTCAGTGAAAGTAAGACTTTCTCAAAACGGCAAACCATGATCGTATCGAAGGATCCAAACGAGGTCAGAAACCAAATACTCTCCTGGAAGTCCGAAAAACTTTCTGTGGGTTACGCTCCCACTATGGGTTTTCTGCATGAAGGACATGCAAATTTATTCGTTCGGTCCTCCGGCGAAAATTCCAAAACTGTAGTTTCTATCTTTGTAAATCCAGCACAGTTCAACGACCCGGAAGATTATGCAAAGTATCCGGTAAATACGGAAGGTGATTTAGAAATTTGTAAATCATCCAAGGTGGATCTGGTCTATTTGCCGGAGAAAGATACTATGTATCCCGGTGGAATTCCTCAGGTAGAATTACGTATTCCTCATTTAATGAAAAATCTGGATGCTACAACTCGGCCTGGCCATTTTGAAGGTGTACTTCTGGTTCTTTCTCGTTTGTTCCATACAATTCCTGCCGACCGTTCTTATTTCGGTAAGAAGGATTACCAACAATATCTGATCGTAAAAGATTTCGTGAGAGCTCTTGGGTTTCCAATGGAGATCATCGGGGTAGATACTGTTCGCTCTGCGGATGGTCTTGCATTAAGTTCTAGAAATGCTCGTTTAATAGGTCCGGAAAAAGAAGAAGCACTGCTACTCATTCGGGCATTACGCCTGGGGGAGAGTTTGATCCGACAAGGAGAAAAAGATCCTACGGAAGTTTTGACGGTAATGAGGGATGTTCTGGATTCTTCTTCCAAAATTCAAACGGATTATCTGGAAATTTTGGACGCAAACACATTAGAAGAACTTCATATTTTGAAAGGGGAAGTGCTACTTGCTGTCGCTGCCTTTTTGGGGCAAGTAAGACTGATCGATAATCTAACCGTTAAGGTATCTTAATTTAGTATGGCTAAACCCGCTTCCGCTCCGAGCGATTGGAAAAAATCTTTAGAAGATCTTTTTTCTTCTGCAAAAGAAAATTCCAAAATTTCTTCCGTTCCTGGTTCCGTTCATTCTCTTCTATCCTCCGTTCTTTTTCAGGCTCAGAAAAATTCTAAAATTGTAATCTCTCCTACAAATACGGAATCTGAATTTTTATATAGAGAATCCTTAAGTTATTTAGAGCCGGATCAGGTTTGTTATCTTCCTGGGCAGGAAGTTTTGCCTTACGAGTATATGCGTTACCCGGGGGAAATGAAAAGAGAAAGGATCCAGGCTCTAGCTCGTATTTTATCCGGAGAAAAAGTTTTAGTATTCACTTCCGTTTCAGGATTTTTGAAAACTCTTCCGGAAGCTTCCGCGCTGAAAGAAAGATCCTTGTCCGTAAAATTAGGACAGGAGATCCAACCTGAAAAATTAATGAGAGAACTTATCCGCTTGGGCTATCACAGAGTGGATATGTGCCAAGCATTCGGTGAGTTCAGTTTGAAGGGAGGGATCCTGGATGTATTTTCTTCCTTCTCCGCTGATCCTATCAGGATCGATTTTTTCGGGGACGAGGTGGAATCCATTCGAACATTCGATCCGGAAACCCAAAGATCTTTGGAAAATCTGGAAGAGGCATTTTTACTTCCTGCAGATGAATTTATTCTAACGGATCCTCAAAAAGAAGCATATCGGAACCTGATCCTAAACGCTGATAAATCTTTACATTTGCCTGAGATCCCGGACGATGCAGGCGGGACTTATTTCGAAGAGCTGATCCCGATGGTCCGGGAGAATAAAGGAATATTATCATTTTTTAAATCAAAGCCCGGTCTTGTGTTCCCTGATCCGAACGGCGCAAGAGAAAGGTATTCCCATCTTTTGAGAGAGTATGAGGCACTTTACGAGAAAAGAAACAAAGAGATCTTATGTGCTCCTCCTTCTTTCCTTTTGAGAGACAAAGAAGAATCTGAAATTATAGAAAATGTAAGCGGTATCAAATTCACACAACTTCCTCCTAGTAAGCCTGAAGATCTGGTTTGTCCTTTACATCAGGCTCCTTCTTTTAAGGGAAAGATCAGAGAGGTCCGAGAAAAAATAGGGGAATTAAAATCGGAAGGAGGGTGGAGGATCATTCTCACTTCTTCTTTCGAGGCCCAGACACAAAGACTTTTGGGATTATTTGGATCAGAAGGAATTCGTTTATTAAATCCGGAAACTTCCGAGCCGGAGCAGATACTTCTTCCTAATAAATCCAAGGAAGAAGTATATTTGGCCGTTTCAGAAATACGGAACGGCTTCCTATGGGAAGAAGAAAAACTTCTGTTCTTATCCGAGAACGACGTATTTGGAAGAGAATACAAACGTAAGACCAGGTTCAAAAAACAAAGCAGCAAGGCCATCCAAAGTTTCCTAGACCTGAAAGAAGGGGATTTCGTGGTCCATGTAAACCATGGAGTCGGAAAATTCCTCAAAATAGAAAGAGTTAATGCAGGCGGGAAAGAAAGGGATTTTCTAAAACTGGAATATTACGGCGGAGACACGTTATTCGTTCCTTTGGATCAGATCTCTCTTGTCCAAAGATTCGTAGGTGGAACGGAAAGACCAAGATTAGATAGTCTAGGAAAAAGTACCTGGAAAAAAACAAAGGACAGGGTCCAAAAAGCAGTCGAGGGTCTTGCAGAAGATTTGGTCCATATGTATTCCAACCGGATCAAACTACAAGGATATGCTTTTCCTCCGGACACGATCTACCAAGAAGAATTCGAAGCCGAATTCGAATACGAAGAAACTCCGGACCAGATAGAAGCGATAGAAGCTGTTAAAAAAGATCTAGAGTCCACAAGACCAATGGATCGTCTTATCTGCGGAGACGTGGGTTACGGAAAAACGGAAGTCGCTATCAGAGCGGCATTCAAGGTCGCGATGGCAGGTAAACAGATCCTGATGCTTGCGCCTACCACAATCCTTGCCTTACAACATTATAATAATATGAAGAAGAGATTCGAGAACTATCCGATCACTGTGGAATTAGTTTCTCGTCTTCGGACCGCTGCCGAAACCCGGGACGTTCTGAAACGTTTTTCCGCCGGAAAAGTGGATATGCTGATCGGGACTCATGCGGTTCTTGCAAATTCTGTCCAACCAAAAAATCTGGGACTACTCATCATAGACGAAGAACAAAGATTCGGAGTGAACCATAAGGAATCCATTAAGAAGATCAAAAACCTTGTGGATGTTCTGACTTTGACTGCGACTCCGATACCGCGCACACTTCATATGGCATTGACCGGGATCAGAGAACTTTCAATCATCGCGACTCCACCTAAGAACAGACAAAGTGTGGAAACCTATGTGATCGAAGAGGACGAAGAAGTCCTAAGAGATGCCATCCGCACGGAACTTGCAAGAGAAGGACAAGTATTCTATCTTTATAATAGAGTAGAATCTATTGAACAAGAGACTAAAAGATTAAACGAGATCGTTCCTGAGGCTTCCATTGGAGTACTTCACGGGCAAATGACCGAGGACGAGATAGAAGAAACCCTCGTGGATTTTTACGCGCGCAAATTCGATATTCTTGTAACTACTACCATCATAGAATCCGGAATTGATATCCCAAATGTGAATACTCTAATCGTTAAAAGAGCGGATCTATTCGGTCTTTCTCAGCTCTATCAGATCCGAGGTAGGGTAGGAAGAAGTGACCGTAAAGCGTTTGCCTACCTTCTTCTTCCTAAAGACAGGGTGGTGACAGAGGATGCCGAAAAACGTCTGAATACTATCTACGAATACCAAGAACTTGGTTCCGGATTCAAGGTTGCAATGCGGGACTTGGAGATCCGGGGTGCTGGAAATCTTTTAGGGAAAGAACAATCCGGAGATATCATGGAAGTAGGCTTCGATCTGTACGTGCAGATGTTAGAAGAAGCGATCGCCAGGATCAAAGGAGAGGAAGTTAAAATTGAAGTGCGCACAGCGATCAATTTGGATTCTAATTTCTTCATCCCTGAATCGTACATACCTGACACAAGACAGAAAATAGAATTTTATAAACGATTCGAAGGCGCAAGAGATCTGGACGAAATAGAAGAAGTTACTCAAGAAATGACGGATCGTTTTGGTGAACCTCCGGAAGAAGCAAAAACTTTCTTAATGTTGGAAAAAATCAGGACCTTGGCTTCTGTCTTGGGGTTCGAATCCGTCTCCGAATTGGGGGAGGAAATTCGTCTGAAATTAGGAACACATTTCTTAGGCAGTTATGACAAAATCGTAAACTTGATCTCTGCTAGGATGGGTCTTACCATGAATCCTAGAGAACCGAATGTTCTTTTATATGCTCCCGGGAAAGCCAACCAAAAGGACAAACTTGTGAAACTTGTGTACTTCTTAACGGAAATGTTACCCGACAAAAAGTAATGGACGCCAGGCCCGGTTCTCCTATTTTTTGCGTAGGAATTCCAACACAGATGAAAAAGCTATATTTTTCCCTCACTTTACTCTTATCTTTTTTCTCCTTCGCATATTGCGGAGACGGGACTCCGGTCATCGAGTCCATCGACGGTAATAAGATCACCACTGCAGGTTTTGAAAGTGCTTTTGATACCGCTCTAGATACTCTAAGCCGTACTCAAAACATCGAAAAAAAGAACGTTATCAAATTTTTAACCGAAGAAGAAAGCAAAGTTCCTCAAAGCTTCTTACAACTCAGAAACGAGTTCAGAAAAAGAAAATTTTTCGATCGTTATCATGAGATGATGGTTGTGAAAGCTGCCGCTGACAAAAGTGGTTTCAGCAAAAGATCCGATATTAAAGAAATCTTAAAGTTCCAAGAGATGCAATTGATCTACGGAATGTACATCGCTGAGCAGATCGAATCCAGAATTAAGATCACTGAGCAGGAATTGAACCAAGGTTGCCAAGAACTCCGCACTAAATACAAACAAGCAGAGTCCTTAACTCTGGAGCAGTGTTATGATGCTGCAAGAGCTCAGATCAAGGGAAGAAAATCGGAAGAAGTTTATAAATCTGTTCTAGATAGAATTAAAGAAACCGTCGCGATCAAACATAACGATAAGTTCGATCTTGAAAAATATCTAGATAAAGAATTCAGCTTCCCTGAATTGAGCAAGGAAGAGGCTCCTAAAGCCGAGGAGACCAAAGCACCGGAGGCTACTACTCCTACACCGGCGCCCGAAGCTACTAAGTAAAAAAGAACTTTTTTCAACGATTTGAATTCATATCTAAACGCAATCTTCCGTAGCGTAATTGAAGCGATTACGGAATTCTTACCGGTGTCCTCCACAGGACACCTTTTCTTATTCTCCTCCTTCTATCCTTTTTCGGAGGGAGCGGATTTCGACGACTTATTCGATATATTCATCCAAAGCGGTGCGATCTTATCTGTACTGGTCTTGTATCGGAAGAAGTTCTTAGAGCAGGGAGAATTGGCTGTACGTTACCTTCTCCGCAAAGAAGAAAACAAAGAAGGGTTCCTTTTCTTAACCAGAGTTACGATCGGATTTTTGCCTATTATGGCTGCAGGATTTTTGTTCAGAGGATTTTTGGATAAGATCAAGGCAAGAGAAGATATCTTGGCGATCTTAGGTGGAGCTTGGCTAGTTGGAGGGATCCTCATCTTAATCTCAGAGTTCTGGTTCCAAAGAAGAGAAAAGATCAAAACTAGCGAGCCTGTCGGAACAAAAGATGCGATCTTGATCGGAATCTTTCAATGTTTGGCTTTGATCCCCGGAGTTTCCAGATCAGGGGCGACAATCGTAACTGCGAGATTTTTGGGAAAGAATACCAGAAGTTCGGCTGAGTTTTCCTTTTTCGTTGCGGTTCCGGTCCTATTCTTAGCAGGAGCTTATAAATTATTCAAACATAGAGCAGTGTTAAATTGGGACAATCTGCCGATCTTAAGTTTGGGCTTTGTTCTTTCCTTCCTACTTTGTTTTTTCGTGATCAAATGGTTCCTAAAATACTTACAGACCCATTCCTTTACCGGTTTCGGTTGGTATCGGATACTTCTTGGGGTCTCAGTGCTTACCTTTTACAAATTAGTGGTGCAGGGCTGACCCGACACGATAGTCTGGCTTAGATCGGAATGCGCCCCTGGATCCGAAATTGTCTATTTTTACTTTTTTTGCCTAGTCTACTATGGGGGCAACCGGTCGACCTAGGCCCTAGGGGTTCCGCAGGTGATGCGAACTCGGAAGACGATACCCAAAGATCAGTCGTTAAGACCAGAAACCGCCTTTTAAACAAGTCCATCGAAGTACTAAGCGAAAGAGAAGTGGACGAGCAGTTGGAAAACCTGGGTCTTTCCAGAGAAGGTTCCATCTATACCAGACGTAAAAGATTAAAAGCTGCTTTAGGGGAGAAGGAAGATAATAAACCTGACTTCGCCGCGTTAGCCGGAACTGCAAAGAAAGATCTTCCCATGGTCATCGAGAACGCCGCAGAAGGTGAACTCATGAGAGTCGACCAGACCAAAGGTGGGGTATTGGTTTTAAGAGGTCGGGTTCGTATCAAACTTAGATCCGGAAGTCTGGAAGCGGAAACAATTTCAGTGGATTCTGATCGCCAAGAAGTGTATGCGGAAGGTGGGATCAAATTCGAGGACGGAAGGGCAAAGATCACCGGAGATAAATTCATCTATGACTATAGATTGGATAAGGGTGTGGTCTATAATACTAAAGGCACAGTTGCTCCTGCCTACTTCTTTGGGGAGAAGGTCAAAAAGTTAGATGATAAACGTTACATGTTGGAGATGGGATACTTCACCTCATGTAATGCAGAGAAGCCTCATTATTCCTTCAAAGTGGATAAGGTAGTACTCTATCAGGATAGAACCGTTGTAGGAACTAACGTTCGATTCCAAGTAGGAGGTACAACAGTTTTCTGGCTTCCGTTCTTCTATAATAATAATTTAGGTAACGGTTGGACTACCCAAGCGGGTAAAAATAATACCCAAGGTCTATTCGTTCAAAACTCGTTACAGTGGTCCACGATCCCTACCTGGTCCTGGACTCCGATGGGTTATAAGTTCCGTGCGGACTTCTATGAAAAAACAGGGCAAGCCTTCCAAATGGAAATGTGGAGGCAGAGCACTAATCTAAACTATTTGATAGATATAGGTTACGCGAACCATAAGGCCTATCAGATCACTTCCGGCTTTGAGGATAGATTTGCAAATTACGGTCTCGGAACAAGTGCAGTCACAAACCAAGTGGATAAAGGAAATTATTGGGGGACAAATATCCCGAACGTCGGAGAAGATAGGGACCCATGGTGGAAGGGAAGAATATTCTTAAATTCTAAAATGAATAACACGGAGAAGGACGTTACCCGAAACCTTTCCGTTCAATATGAGAATTTTACAAACCGTCTGTTCGAATACGAATACGGGAATAGATACCAACCAAGCAATAGTTTACAGTCCTTATACACATTCAGAGACGTTCGTTACGGTTACGTTCGAAACAATTTAGAATGGAAATTGGATTATACCGAGAACAGGGGAGATCTTTCTGTTAATATCAACATGAAAAGAAATATGCTCTTCTATAACCTTTCTCCTCTTACCAAGTCGGGTTATTTTCCTACGGTGGATGTTCTTCCTTCCGTTACGATCAAGAATAGTTCGGAAATTACTAGACTTCCATATTTCGAAACTCCGGTGTATTGGGATGTGTATTTAACGAATACATTGATGAGATTTTACGGAGTTCCTACCCAAGAAAAATTGAAAATCCCTACTTCCGATGGAAGTTACGATAATCCGAACGGGGATTATAAGGAAAACCTTCTAAGAACTCAGAACTTCTTACAGGGTGAGACTGGATTTAGGACTTCTATGAATTTTGGAAGTTATGTGTCCTTGGCTCCTAGCGTTTATTACGGTGCTAAAAAACAATCCGCTCAATTGCCTGCGGGAAATACGGATACCGTTTCCACAAACTTTACTTCCTTAGAAAGAAATTTGGCCAGGGAAAGTTACCAATATTTTAGAACGAATACCAACTTACGGATTGGTGCTCCTGTCCTATTCTTTAACGCCACTTATCGTAAGTTAGAAGCGGAGAAGCCTGACTTGCAAGATCCTATTCTCATGAAAAATCGCCAGCATGAGATGGAGCTTTCTTTGGAAAGTTATGCTTTGGAAAATTTCGAGGTTTCTCTTAAAACCATTCGAGACCTTCGAACGTTTTCGGACGAATACCAACCTCAACCTACAAGCCAGGAAAGATGGTATTATACGGTATTCCGCTTTGCGGGTTATATTGATTTCTTGGATGGATTCAGCAAAAGAAAGAGAACTCTTCTGGAAAGAAAAAGAAGTTTTTATACCGGTCTGTTCTTTAATAACGATTTCGTATATCATACTCCTCTGCATCGTCCTTTATCCAATAACTTCACTCTTTCTTACAAAATGGGAGGATTTAGACTTCCTTTCTTAAGATATATCCGTGAGTTGGAAGTGGGCGGTACCTGGTATCATATCTATTACGCTTCTATGATGGACAATTATAGGATCTATGCTAAGGCAAGTATAGATATTACGAGAGAATTCGGATTTGAGGCGGAGATTGATTCCAGGGTGACCGAACCTTGGAGATACACCAACCAAACGGACAATTATTATTATCAAAGATATATTCTGAATACGGATCCTACTTCTCCGTTCACTTCTATGAATATGAACCATACAAATATAGGTCAGGATATTATCAACGGTTCCGGGATCAACGGAACTCAAGCAAGACAGACTACAGCAATGAATGTCAACCGCGCAATGGCGGTCTTAAAATATAATCTGCATACTATGAATTTCAGATTGGGTCTAAGTAGTGATCTTAGATCCGTTCCGGGGGGAACTACTGGAGCAAGTCAGGTGACTTTTTACGACCAGTCTATATTCTTCTCCATATCTTTAACGGATTTCAGTCTAGGTCAGGAAGATTCTTCCCAACTTTCCAGGATCCGTCTGTTCAGATTTAGAAAACGTCCTCTTAGGGCAGGTTATACGGAAGGAGTCGAATCGGAATAATATGCTGAAAGAACGAAGCCAAACTTTTAAATTATTATTCGTCTTCCTGGATCTGATCTTTTCCTTAGGAAGTTGTGTATTCGCGTTTCTTCTTCGTTTCTATGTGGGAGATCCTACTGGAGTAGATCGATCTTATATTGATCTAGAGAGCTATTTTATATTAGGATCTGTTCTTTCCGTTTCTCAAGTAATCGTTTTCTTATTCATAGATCTATATCATCCTCGAAGAGGATTATCCTTTTTGGACGAGTTCCTTGCTATCTTCGGAGGGGTGTTCTTAAATTTACTCTTCGTATTGTCTATGCTATTCTTCTTCAGAGGTGATTTCGGAAGCGAAAGATTTTCTCGTTCTTTCATTTTAGTTTTTGCTGGGACAAATATTTTTTCTATCGGGCTTCTTCATCTTCTTGCCCGCCAATTCTTAAGATATCTTAGAAGCAAAGGATATAATTTACGCAGAGTCCTTGTGATCGGTACAAGAGAGACAGCAGCTCGTTTTGCGGATTCTGTCCAGAGACATCAGATTTACGGATACCAGATCGTAGGTTATGTAAGTTCTGGAAACAGTAAGGCGATTCGCAAAGAGATGCAACTTGTTGGAAAGACTAACAAGATCGAAAAGGTTTTAGCTGAAGTTAAACCGGACCTTGTAGTTTACGCATTGAATAACGCAGAAGGGGATTGTCTGGAAGCTGTTTTGGATGCATGTGATACGGAAGGTATCGACTTAAAAGTGATCCCTGGCTTCCAAGAATTCATCAAAGCAAAAGGAAGGGTGGATGAGATGGACGGTCTTCCCGTTATTTCTATCCGAAATATTCCTGTTCGTCTTGGTTATAATCGAGTTATCAAAAGAAGTTTTGATATTTTATTTTCCCTTTTCTTCATTACTCTTTTTTCGCCCGTATTTTTGATCATAGCACTTCTGATCAAATTAAGTTCCAGGGGACCTGTGTTCTATTACCAGGAAAGAGTGGGCTTGGACAATAAAAGTTTCAAAATGATCAAGTTCAGAAGTATGGTAGTCCAAACTAAGTCCCAGTCCGAGACCACTTGGACGGTCCAAAACGATCCGAGGGTAACCGGGATTGGTAAGATCTTGCGTAAGACCTCCCTTGACGAAATACCTCAGTTTTTTAATGTGCTTTTAGGAGATATGTCCGTGGTGGGTCCTAGACCCGAGAGACCTCATTTTGTCGAAAAATTCAAAACGGATCATAGACATTATATGAGAAGGCATGCTGTCAAGGCTGGGATTACCGGTCTTGCTCAAGTCAAGGGTCTGAGAGGAGACACTTCTATCGATGAAAGGATAGATGCGGATATCTTCTATATAGAAAACTGGTCTCTTTGGTTGGATATTAAAATCATCCTTCTTACACCTTTAAAGGGTGTGATGGATAAGAACGCATATTAAGGGAAAAGGAGAACGAAGGCCGTGAACCTAAACGAAGAATCCCTTCAAAAAATCGCAGAGTTATCTAGGCTCAAAATAGATCCTAAGGATATCCAAAACTTCCTTACGGATTTTAATAAGGTGCTGAATTACGTGGATACGATCACAGAGCTAAACGTAAGTTCCGTATCGGATGAGGACTTATATCCTAACGAAGGAAATTCACTTCGTGTAGACAAAGCACACGAGGGCTTGAGTCGTTCTCAGATAGAATCTTTCGCACCTAGTTTCCAAAACGGATACTTTGTAGTTCCAAAGGTGATCGAAACATGAAAGAACTTTGGAAATTAAAATATTCTGATATTAAAAAAGGCTTAAATTCCGGGGAATTCACTCCCACGGATCTGATCCAATCTTTGATCGCTCGTATTGAGGCTGAAGATTCCAAAATTAAGGCGTTTCTTTCCTGGGAAAAAGAAAACATCGTCCAGGCCGCAGCAGAAAGTACGGAAAGAAGAAAATCAGGCAAACCTCTTTCCGAATTCGACGGTATTCCGATCGGAGTAAAGGACAATATCTGTATTGAGAATACGATCACTTCTTGTGCTTCTAAAATTTTAGAAAACTATCGTTCTCCTTTTCATGCAACTGCCATCGAAAAACTTTTAGCAAAAGGTTTTGTTCTCATTCCAAGAGCGAATATGGACGAGTTTGCAATGGGTTCTTCTACTGAGAACTCCGCTTACCAGGTCACTAAAAATCCATTTGATACAGCAAGGATCCCTGGTGGATCTTCTGGCGGATCTGCAGCAGCAGTTGCAGCTTCTTTTGTCCCGGTGGCGCTAGGTTCAGATACAGGCGGATCCGTTAGGCAGCCTGCATCTCTTTGCGGGATCTACGGTTTAAAACCAACTTATGGAACTGTTTCCAGATACGGGCTTGTGGCTTATGCTTCTAGCTTAGACCAGATCGGGCCTTTGTCTAAGGATATTGACGGTATCATAGATGTGTATTCGGTGATCTCCGGAAAAGATCAGAGAGATGCTACTTCTAAAAATATTCCCGCATTCGATCCTTCTAAGGTAAAAGAACTTCCTTGGAAAGGTTTGAAGATAGGTAAGATGAAGATCACTCCTGAGATAGAACCGGATGTTGCAAAAGCATACGAGTCTCTTTTGGCGGAGCTGGAGTCGAAGGGAGCTCAACTTGTAGACTTGGATTTTTCTCTTCTTTCTAATTCTATTCCGATCTATTATATCATCGCTACTGCGGAATGTTCTTCCAATCTTTCCAGATTTGACGGGATCCGTTTTGGACAAAGAAAAGATCCAAGCGGAAAACTGGAAGATCTGTATGTAACAAGCAGAAGTGAAGGTTTCGGGAAAGAGGTCCAGAGAAGGATACTTCTTGGAACATTCTCCTTGTCTGCCGGTTACTACGACGCATATTATGGAAGAGCTCAGAAAGCCAGAATTCTGATTAAAAAAGAATACGAAGGTTATTTTTCCAAAGTAGATCTGATCCTTCAGCCTACATCTCCTACAACTGCGTTCAAAGTAGGAGAAAAAACTTCCGATCCGATCCAGATGTATAAGGCGGATATCCTTACTACTTCCGTGAACCTGGCTGGAGTTCCTGCAATGTCTGTTCCGATCGGAAAAGATTCGAACGGATTGCCGATCGGTTTGCAGATCACCGCTCCAGCCTTACATGAAGATAAAATATTCGGTTTTGCTAAAATGATCTCCGACTGGGCTTCTAAGGTAGAATTGCCCGAAACTATCAAATGAGTGAGCTTGCCGCGAGAATTATTCCCTGCCTGGATATCAAAGACGGTAGGGTAGTTAAAGGAGTGAATTTCGTAAACCTTGTGGATGCGGGAGATCCTGTCGAGTCCGCAGTTGTTTATGAAAAAAATCTCGCGGACGAGTTATGCTTTTTGGATATCACAGCTTCCAGCGATAAAAGAGATATTCTAATCCATCTGGTGGAAGCAGTTGCAGAAAGGATCTTTATTCCTTTTACGGTGGGCGGAGGAATTCGCACGTTAGATGATGTGAAAGCGGTTTTGGAGAAGGGAGCGGACAAGGTTTCTATCAATACAGCCGCTTTCCAAAATCCGGACCTTCTTCGAGCTGCTGCAGAAATTTACGGCTCCCAATGTATTGTATGTGCAGTGGATGTGAAATTCCATCCGGACAGACAAAGATACGAAGTATTCTTACACGGTGGAAGAACTGAAACGGGAAGAGACGCCTTAGATTGGGGACAAGAAGCCCAACAAAGAGGCGCTGGAGAGATCCTACTCACTTCGATGGACAGGGACGGGACCAAAAAAGGATTCGATATCCAACTTCTAAAATTATTTTCTTCTAATTTAGAAATTCCTATTATTGCAAGCGGTGGTGCCGGAAATCCGGAACATATGGTAGAAGCAATACTTAGAGGAAAGGCAGACGCAGTCCTCGCGGCGTCCATTTTTCACTTCGGAGAATTTACCATCCAAGAGACCAAGGAAAATATGAGAGAGATGGGAATTAAAGTCAGGCTCTAAGTCTAACTAGTATGCGGAATCCTGAATCTACATTCCTCTCTTAGAGTGCATAAATCGCACTTGCTACTTTAGAAAATTTCTGATATAGCGCTGGAAGGCAAATCTCCCACGGGCCTCTCCCCGCCACCCAAAATTCGGGCGGGGGCAGTTCAACTTGTTGGAATTCCAACATCTACAAAACAAAATCTTTATTTCTCAGCGGCTTCACGCCGGCTAAGAAAAATTGAGTTATCTAACAGAAGACTGTCTTCCGTCTATAACCCGCTCACAATCGTGAAGACTTCGTTGAACACATTGTCAAAATGTGTTTTCACTTTAGTGAGTCCTCCGCCTGTTCCACCTTCATTCCTAAAAGACATTTGGGAATGGTCCATATCGCTAACAGTGTGCTCTGTACCTGCTCTACTATTTAAAAGACCAGAAGCCAAAGGCACAATCCCATCAGAACTAGCAAATACGGGGTTTCCATTCGTGATTACAGTACAAGCGGCTTGGTAGGTGGCCGCATGGTCAGTTCCACCACAATTTCCGGCGCCCATGTTTCCTGCATACACGGTTGTTATGGAGTCCTTAGAAGTATTTGCGATGATTGTTTCTAAGAAGAAGTTAAAAGCCTGGTTGGTCCCATCCACGATTGTAGGAGAAATAGGATCCACACCTGCACTGATCCCGTTTGTATATGCAAGTCCCTGTCCACCAGGAGTATCTGTCATAAACTTGATAATTGTCCCGATTGCGGTCAGATCCCCGGTGTATTGCGGAGAAGAGTAGGGAGATCCATAATAAGGAGTTCCTAAACTCACGATATGATCTATTACATTCTCAGTATTGTTTGCGTGTTGGATCGCTGCTCTGGAAACAAGACCCCCCATGGAGTGAGCAACCACTACTACCTTATCCGAGGAATTGAACGCAGCGTTTAAGGAATCTATAAACCTTCTCCCATTCACTTCGATATAATCCGAAGTTCTATAGGTAAAAACGTATATTTCAAAATTATCATATACACTTCCTGTGTAACTGCTGGGAGGAGTGGCATTGTCAGTCGTGAATGCGAGTCCCTGGTTCCAGGTGCCGAGTAGGTTTGCGACCTTTCTGTTAAAATCAGTCGGAGGATCAGTTTGTCTTTCCGCGAAATCCCAGCCGTGGATGAATACTATTTTTGCTTTGGAATTATCTCTCTGGAAATAAGGATCTTGGAAATATAAAGGAGAAAGATTCTGAGGTTGGAGATTAGGGATCACAGTGGAAAACCTATACAACGCATGGTTCTGCTCCGCAAAATAAGCAGATATGATATAATCCTTGATTTGATCCCCCAAAGATTTGCTGTCGGAAGGAGTGATCCTGTCTTGGAGGTAATCGCAGTTCCAGAAAGATAGAAGAGTGAAAAATAAAAACAAAGTTCGGAAAGATAAAAATCTTTTCATATGCAAAGACCCAATACGATTTAAAATCACATGTGCGCTCTTGTAGGAGTTCCTACAACGCAACTGAATAACAGTTTGCACTACATGTTCTAGAAAGTTTGGGACTTGTCCTGAAAAACCGCAAGCTAGAATTCGATCTAAATTCCAGGTTTCTATCGTAAGAGGAAGGAAATAAATGTTTGAGTAAGATTTACTTCGGTCGGTTTTTCAAACGATCCAGCACAATCCCAGTGGCGACTGTCACATTTAAAGAAGAGATATGACCATGAAGTGGGATGCGGACAGTAAAATCCGATTTTTCCATAAGGATTTTTTTTAGACCTTCTCCTTCATTTCCCATTAGGATCACTAATTCTTCCCAAGCGGGAATCTTGGACCAATCTTCGATTCCTTTGTCGGATGTGGAAACCACCCAGAAATTTCGTTTTTGCAATTTTTCTAATATTTGCGCTAGGTTTCCAACTTTAAAAACATTTAAATAGGCAAGTGCGCCTGATGCCACTTTTTCTACCGTAGGAGTGATACCAGAGGAATCTCTTTCCGGGATTAGGACAGTTTCTACTCCGAAACATTCTGCCGTTCTTAAAATATTTCCCAGGTTACCAGGATCTTGGATACGATCCAAGACAAGGATCGGACCCTTACAGTTTTCTAAATGAGAATCGAATGACTTCTTATCACCTGAATGAAGTTGTATTCTAAGGGCAAGTACACCTTGGTGGTTCACACCAGGAGCCATTTTGTCTAACTTACTCGGAGAAGCCTCTTTGATGAGAAGTTTGCCTTCGAATTCGGAAAGAATTTCTTGGAGTTCTTTTTTGGCTCCGGAAGTCAGCCAAATTTCCTGGAAGGAAAGTTCGGAACCTTTTTCAAGATGTCGTTCCAGAATTTCTCGGATATTTCTTCTTCCGTAGATATAATCCTGGCGGCTCATCTTCTTTTCCAGCGAAGACCTTGTTTCGTGTCTTCGAGTATGATTCCTAACTCGTTCAATTTATCTCTAAGTCTGTCGGCTTCCGCAAAGTTTTTATTTTTGCGAGCTTCTTGCCTTTGTCTGACGAGCTCGTCAATTTCTGAGTCTAAAACTTCTACCTTTCTTTCGAAACTTAAGACGCCCAAGATAGAATCTATTTTATAAAATAATCTTAATCTTTTGATGATCTCATTTTCTTCAGGAGAATTTTGATCCAAGTATTGGTTCGAATCTTTTACCAATTCGAAAACGGAAGCAAGGAATTTAGAAATATTCAAGTCATCTGCCAGGCTATCCAAAAATTCATCCCATGACCCGATTTCCATGTTTGGTTTAGGTTGGAATGTTTTTCCTAACTTGGATAATTCTTCTAATAATCGATTGATACAGTTTTGGATCTTAGAAACGGACTGTGCCGCTTCTTCTAATCTTTCTTTCGTAAAGTTTAATTTACTTCTATAATGTGCGGAGAGTAGAAGAAAACGGATATTACGAGGTTCTGCGCCTTCTTTTACCAAATCTCGAAGGGTGAAGAAGTTCCCCTTGGACTTGGCCATCTTTTCGCCGTTTACGAGTAGATGTTCAGAATGAAGCCAATATTTTACGAAGGATTCTTCCGGATAAGCTCCTTCACTCTGAGCGATCTCATTTTCATGGTGGGGGAAGGTGAGATCCACACCTCCGGTATGGATGTCCACCCCGGATCCGTATACATCACGCACCATTGCAGAACATTCTAAATGCCATCCCGGTCTTCCTGAACCGATCTCAGTTTCCCAAGAAGGTTCTCCATCTTGTTTCGGGAATTTCCAAAGAACGAAGTCTCTTACATCGTCTTTGTCGTATTCGTCCGTGTCGTAGCGGGTTCCGGTTTTCATTCCGCTTACGTCTATTTTGGAAAGTTTTCCGTAATTTTTGAATTTAGAAATGGAATAATACAAACTTCCGTCTTTTTCATAGACGAGTCCTTGGTTCTGCAGATGTTTAATGATCTCCACCATGGAAGGAATGGAATCTGTTGCCCTAGGATAATGTTCCAATTTTTGAATATTCAGAGATTCTAAATCTTCTTGGAAAGCTTTTACCCAGGGTTCGGTAAATTCTCTGATCCCTTTGCCTTGGGCCAAGGATTCACGAATGATCTTATCATCAATATCAGTGATATTCATTGTCATATCCGGCTTATAACCGAACGCGACTAAGGCTCTTCTGAGAAGATCAACGAATAAGAATGCGCGCAAATTCCCTAAATGGGCGAAATTATAAACTGTGGGTCCGCAGGAATAAACTCTCACCCTGTCTGGAAATTCCGGACGGAATACTTCTTTGTTTCCGCTGAGAGAATTATGAAAACGGATTTCTTTCATTCAGGGAATAGGATCTCTTTCGAGAATTCCAGATTGGCCAAATTCTGTTTGTCCCCTGCGACTCCTGCTTCGTTTCCTTCTGTAGGATATACCTGCATTCTTTTATCGCAGACCAAATGATTGAATAATGCGAATACTGATTTAGGATGAGAAACCTTATCTTCCATTCCGACGGATACCAAGGTAGGGATCTTTATCTTTTTGGAAAAATTCAAACTATCAAAGTAAGAAAGATTCTTTTTCAACTGGGTTTTCTTGGATTTAGAATTGGAGATCTGTTCCGAAATTTCTTTGGACCAGCTGGTTCCTAATTTGAGTTGGGTGTCGTCCACATGACAAAAATTAGGAGTTTCTAATATAAGCGCTTTAACTCTGGGAGAATTGGCCGCTCCAAAAAGAGCCATAGAGGCTCCGATACCTTTTCCTGCTAGGATGATCTTATCTCCGTCGATACCGTCTGTGAGTCTTAAAAATTCGATGGTTCGGATTACATCTAAGTAATTCGCTTTTAAGAAGAAGGATTCTTTCGCTTCCAAACCTTTTCTATAATACCCAGGAGTCCAATCCGGATCTGGGATCTCTCCTTCTTTTAAAACCGGACGAATGAGTTGAGTGCCGTGACCTCTTAGATCCAGAATGAGCTGCGCGACACCTGCTTCTGTCAGTCCCTTGATGACCTGGGGTCTGTCTTTTGCGTAATCGTGGAAATATACAAGGACCGGAAGATCCCCTCTTTTTCTGGGGATCACCAAACTACCGGTAAGCGTTGCGTTTCCATAAGATTGGAAAGAAATATCGTAGATAGTTTCTTTTAAAATGGTCCCTTTGAGCAGGGCCTTGGTTTGGTTTTTAACCGGAAACCCTTTGAGTTCTCGGATCGACTCCGCCCAAAAATCGTCCAAATCCGCGGGAGGTGAGAAGGGAGGATAAGTCTGGAAGCACTCGTCGAAACTGATAGCCATCAGAGATACATCGTTTTCATTTCAACGGGGGTGTAAAGTGATCTTTTGCGGAATACAATGTCTGTAGAAGAAGGACTGAAATTGTCATAGGTCCTACACCACCGGGAACAGGAGTATAATGGGAGGATTTTTCCCAGGCTTTAGAAATTTCGATATCTCCCACATTCCCAGGGTTATAACCAGCATCCAGTAATACTGCACCTGGTTTGATCCAATCCGCTTTGATAAACTCAGGTTTTCCTACAGCACCCACAACGATATCCGCCTGGGCTACGATTTCCTCTAGATTTTTGGTCTTAGAATGACAAAGAGTAACAGTCGCATTCATTTCTGTGAGAAGCATCGCCATCGGTTTTCCCAAAATAGGAGAACGTCCTACTACCACGGCTCTTTTTCCTGCAGGATCTATCCCGTATTCTTTGAGAAGAAGGACCATACCATACGGAGTACACGGAAGATAGGTTTCCACCCCCATGGACAATTTTCCGAATGATAATGTAGTAACTCCGTCCACATCCTTATTCAAAGAGATCCGATCGAATGCAGCTCTTTCGTCTATTTGGGGAGGAGTAGGGTGTTGCAAAAGAATACCATGAGTGTCCGGATCCGCGTTCAGACGATCGATCACTGTGAGTAATTCTTCGGTGGTGGTAGTATCAGGAAGTTCTATTTTTTCGGAGATCATTCCCACCGCATGGCAGGACTTAACTTTCATATTTACGTAAGTGGCAGAAGCTGGATCATTCCCCACCAGGATCGTTGCGAGTTTCGGGGGCTTTTTCCCGGAAGCCGTGAGGGTCTTGATCTCTTCGGCGATAGAATCTTTTATTTTTTGGGAAAGTTTTTTGCCATCCAGTAAAATCGCGGTCATGGGTTCAGGATTTAGCTTCCGGTCCCGATGTCATCCGAAAATAATCCTTTTCAGTCGGGTAGAATGCGTAAAATAGGATCATGTCCGAAGTTTCCACTATTGATCTAAATCGTTTGCCGGAACATGTAAACCAGACTGTACGTATCCAAGGTTGGGTCCACGGTTTGAGAGGATCTAACGCCAGACAATTTTTAAGTCTGAGAAATTCAGGAAAAATCCTCCAGGTACTCGCAGAAAAAGAAATTTTAGGAGAAGATCTATTTTCCGAGATCAAACACCTAAAACAGGAAACTTCGGTCGAGGTAATCGGCAAATTAGTAGAGAATGAAAAGTCTCCCATTGGATATGAACTGGTACTTTCTTCTTATAAGAAGGTAGGAGAATCGGACAATTACCCGATCACCCCCAAAGAACACGGAATAGACTTCTTACTTTCCCAAAGACATTTATGGTTACGTTCCAGTAAGCAGCTCGCTATCATAAAAGTAAGAAGTGAACTTTCTTACCAGATTCGAAAGTATTTTCATACTAACCAATTCACTTTGATAGATACTCCGATCCTTACTGGTTCCATAGGAGAATCCGCAGGAACACTATTCTCTACAGAATATTTCGACCTTGGTAATGCCTATCTTGCCCAAACAGGACAATTGTATTTGGAAACTGCGATATTCGCTCATAACAAAGTATATTGTTACGGCCCAACATTCAGAGCGGAAAAGAGTAAGACCAGAAGACATTTGACTGAATTCTGGATGGTCGAGGCGGAAACCGCTTTCTTAACACATGCAGAAAATCTAATGTTACAGGAAAACTTTGTTAAGACTGTGATCCGAGAGACTGTGGCAGCCTGCGGTCCAGAACTAAAAGTCCTGGAAAGAGATCCTTCTACCTTATTGGATTATATTTCAAAACCGTTTGCATTGATAGATTATAAAGAAGCCTTGGAATACCTTCAATCCAAGGGAGAAGATATAGTCTGGGGAGACGATATCAATTCGGAAAGAGAACAGATGCTTTGCCAAAAATTCGGCGGACCGGTTTTCATTCAAAAATATCCTAGAGAAGCAAAAGCATTCTATATGAAGGTTAACCCAGAGGATCCAAGAACGGTGCTTAACGCAGATCTGATCGCTCCGGACGGGGTGGGAGAGATCATAGGCGGCTCCGAAAGGGAAGAAAGTTACGAAACTATCACTAAAAGGCTAGAAGAAGAAAAACTGCCTGTGGAATCTTATGAATGGTACTTGGAGCTTCGAAAATACGGCTCCGTTCCTCATTCAGGTTTCGGGCTTGGGACGGAAAGATTGATCGCTTGGATATGCGGCCTCCAGCATGTCAGGGAATGTATCCCTTTCCCTCGCATGATGGAAAGACTATATCCTTAGGTAAAAAAAATCGCAGAAAAAAGCACGATTGGTCGATACCAAAAATAGAGGTATCGTATGGCTAAAAGTTCCGCCCTTTCCACACAGCTTTCTTTGGAAGAGTCCGCTTGGGAACTCTTTGAAACGGGAGCTTACGAGGAAGTATCTAAACTAGCGGAGAAGAATGCGAAAAACGTATTCTTAAATCATTTAAGAGCGGTTTGCGAATTCGAAACGGAAACAAATACTGCCAATAATTTTCCTTTAGAAGGAAAAACGGTCCTAACCCCTTTGCTTGGCGCGTATCTGCATAAAGCCAAGGGTAATTCAAAAGAGGCCGCGGTATTATTCCATGAATACTTCAAAGCATCTTCCAGTCCCGTATCCTATTCTATCTTAACCACAGGGATCAAGGCATGCGAAGAAGTGGGAGCCCACAAAGCGTGTGCGGATCTCATTCAAAGATACAAGGCCCTCTGGTCCGATGGATATTTTGCTAAACTGGAATTTTTCTCTTTATATCATTTGAGAAAATTCGAAGAAGCTCTCAAAACATTTAAAGAAAATTCTGAAAGTTTAAAAGAAGACAGAGACGTTCTTGCAGCTTTAGGATTATGTTTTGTTCATATAGGAAAATTCGAAGAAGCTTGTAATATCCTGGAAAAACTTCCCGGCGCGGGCGAGATCCCTTCTTACGAAGATAAGGTAACTGAGTATTCCGATAGGATCAAAAGTATCCCGAAATATGAGGCGAGAAAAAAAGAACTTTCCAGGACCGAACTTTTGGATCTGGGATATGCTTATTTATTCTCCGAGTCTTATAAAAAAGCTGAAGAGGTATTTACTTCTCTCGTTTTCCAAGAATAACGATAACCTTTCCTTTCAAAAGAGCCTCCCTGGATTTAGGGGAGGCCAGGATCTTCTCCGCATCTTCGTTGGAGATCACAAGATCCGCTCCTAATTTTCCGGAAACACCTAAAGCAGTAGTCAGAAGCGGTTTATAACCTGCAACTTCTTCCCTCATTGCTTCCTGCACCTTTGAAAAATAACGTATGTAACCGTAATTAACGACGGAACTTTTTTTAACGAATAACGGAGAATAGATCCCGATCCCATCCTCATCCCTAATCTCGGAGAATAAAGCAGGCACAACTTCTAAATGTCTCGCATCCACTATCAGGCCGGTATAGGAATCGGCTGGAGTATGGATTGGATGAGCTTCCGGGAAACTTTCGGAAGAATAAGGAAGAGTGATATGGGAAAGAATTCCTTTTTTCCCTTTTAACGAAAGAACGCCGGTTGCAATCAACTGATTCCCTTTAAATTGATTGTGGATCTCGATCGGTTCCTTTTCGTAGATCTCTTGGAAAATTTCCCGAAAGGATTCATCTTGTGCTATTTTTTCTCTGAGCAGAAGATTGGAATCCAGCTTTAGATTTTCCATACTTCTATATAAGTATTTTTTAATTTCTTCTTTTGCGATCTCTTTGGCGATGTTTCTTGCTTCTGTGATATTTTTTGCAGTTCCGACCTTATTGTAGTCAGGATCGTCCGGATGGAACGAGATCTTAGGGAGTTTTACTTCTACAGTTTTACTGATCTCTCCCATTTTCCAATTTACTACCGTTTCCGTTTTGTCCTTGGACTCCCAGGCAAAAAGAGAAAAACAAGAGATCAAAAAGAAGATCAGTGACGCCTTATATTTCATACCGCTTCTCCGGAAGAGTAATTGGGAAGTTTAGAATATTCTAATTTTAGTTGATTCCATTCCGAAATACGTTTTGCAGGAGGAAGAGAATCTATCAGATCCTTCCCATAGGACTTAGTCCAGATCCTGGAATCCAATAAACTTACGATCCCTGTATCTTTTTCGGAACGGATAAGCCTTCCAAAACCTTGCTTAAGAACGGTGGTCGCGTAAGGAAGTTGTAGATCTTTGAAAGGGTTTCCACCTTTCTCCTTTAACTTCTCGCTTCTTGCTTCAAGTACTGGATCGTTCGGAGGTTGGAACGGAAGTTTGGTCAGAATCACAGATCTTAGTTTATCACCTCTGATATCCACTCCCTGCCAGAAGGAAGAGACTCCGAAAAGAACTGCATCCTTTTCCGCTAAAAACCGATTCTTAGCGGCCTCGGGTCCCGATTCCAATTGGGAGATTAAAGGAAGATCGGTAAGAGGTCGGATCATTTCTATAATTTCATTTAAGGACTTGTTGGAAGTAAATAAAACGAAAGCTCCACCTTTAGTCAGTTCGATCAATTTTAGAATATAACGAGAAAGGTCCGCAGCATTTCTTTCCGCCGATTCGGTCGCATCCTTGATGTCTTTAGGTAAAAAGAGTAATGCATTTTTCTCATATGGAAAAGGAGAAGCTACTAACTTGGAACGAGAAGGTAATTTTCCGATCCGATCCGCAAAATAACTTAGGTCGCCTTTATTGGTAGAAAGTGTAGCGGAAGTAAATACCATACTTTCCGTTCTTGGTTCTAAAACTTCTCTCAATATCGTTTCCGATTTTAAGGGTTGGGTCAGAAGTTTAGGGAACATCTCCTTTGTTCTGGTATTAGGAGGATCCGCCCAATACACTCTTTCTCCTTCGTCCATGGTTCGGAAAAGATGTAAACCTTCTGCGATCTGGCCGATCCTTCCGGAAGACATTTCTATCTCCATTGCGATCTCTTTCTCTTCCATATCATCGCTTTCTTTAGAATATTTTTTTAATTCTATAAGTAGAGCTTCTTGCAGAGAATCTAAGGCAGCTTCCAATTCTCCTCCGTCCATTTTTAACGGCCTACGGATCCGTTGGGAACCGTAGAAGTTGAGTGGAAGTTCGCCCACGACCTTATTGAAACAAAGAAAAAGTTTTTCTCCAGCAAGATTAGCAAGATCGTTGATCTTAGGAGAATTGATCCTTGCACCTAATCCGGATTTTTTTTGTGAATTCCAAACTCCTTGCAAAAGTTTCTGGATCTCTAAAGAAGATAATTCTATTCTGAATGCGTTTCCTAAAACTTCAGGAAAATTATGGGCCTCATCTACCACGATCTTTTTGAAGTCTGGGAGAATATTAAAATCCGAAGCAATATGAGCCGCGAGCAGAGAATGATTTACGATCAAAAGATTGGACTTCTGCCATTTGGCTCTTTCTAAGAAATAAAAAGAATGAGAGAAATTTGGACAACTTCTTCCTAAACAAGAATCCGCTTCTCTGGTTACCTTGGACCAAAAATCTGGAGAAGCATATCCATCGTATTCTTGTCTTCTTCCCGATTCCGATTGGTTTACCCAGTCTTTGAAAGAATTTAAGTGGTCCATCATCTCTGGACCAAAGGTTCCTTGAGTCAGAACATTTCCTAATTTTCTTTTGCAGACGTAATTGGAGGCTCCCATTGCGATCTCCGCTTTCACTTCTTGCCCTAAAATTTGAGAAACAAGAGGGATATCTTTTCGGATGAGCTGGTCTTGGAGTGCCTTTGTTTCCGTGGAGATGACTACTATCTCTTCTCCTTCCAACGCGCTGATTGCTGCAGGAATTAAGTAGGCAAGGGATTTTCCCACACCAGTTCCCGCTTCTACGATCAGATGTTCCGAACTGGCAAAGGCTTGTTCAACGCTGTTTGCCATTTGGATCTGACCTGACCTCGATTCGAAATCAGGCCAAAGTTTGGAAAGTTTTTTGAATTGTTCTTCTACTCTGCTCAAGTGACTCACGCTTCCCTGGTACGGAAAAGTTTGATCACACAATATAAGGATAGAAGGGACACTAAACCGAGAGAGACCCACATGATCAATGCTCCATCTATAGTCAATTCGGGAGAAACGGATCCGAATGCCGCTTTGATGGCTATTGTCTCTTTGTAAGGGAAAAAGTTCATAAAGAATGCCAGGATCAGTATAAAACTTCCCAAAAAGATTGGTAGCACTTTGTTCGTGGATTTGTTTTTAGATTCTTCTTTGCCTTTTAAGCTAAAATGCACAAGTAGGTACACGAGCCCAAATACTGCGATGATTGCTATAAATACGTAACGGGAGATCAATGCTTGGAACTTAGCTTCTTCCTGACTGATCCCTGGGCCTGCATTTGCCATCATCCAATCCACATCCATCTTATTGATATAAGATCCAAGATTTTGGTAGAGGAACATTCCGAATACGATTAGCAAGAACGCCGGCGTGATGTATTGGATAACCCACCAGAAAAAGCGAGGTAGGTGGGCGTGTGCGCCCTTATGGCCTTCTTCCAAACCTTTTTTAGCTCCGATCACCCAACCGAAAATTAAGATCTGTAAGGTAGCTAAGATATAGATCAGAACAGTTCCGACCCAGAAATCCGCTTGGTCCAATGCGTTGAAGTTTTTGTTAAAATACAAGATCGGGAAAGAAAGTCCGAATGTGAAAAGGAACAGTATAAAACTGGAAGTCCTTCGTCTGAGATGAAAAGCTTCTTCCAAAAATACGATCACCGGTTGGAGCATTGTTACTGACGAAGTGAGTGCAGCTAAGAATAATACAAAATACCAGATGGCTCCGAAAAAAGATCCGCCCGGCATTAACGCAAACACAGAAGGTAAAGCGATAAATCCCATCCCGAACGTTCCAAAAGAAGTAGCCGAGACTCCTAAGAACAAAAACGCCACAGGAATAGTGATCATTCCGCCGAATGCAACTTCTACGAATTCGTTTAGGGAAGCTGCGGAAACGGAAGATAAGATCACATCATTCTCTTTTTTGAGATAACTGGAAAATACCAAAGCGATCCCAAATCCTGCAGATAAGGTAAAAAATATTTGGCCTGCAGCGGAGATCCAAACCTTGGCTTCTGCCAATGCGGACCAGTTTGGGTTCCACATCTGGGCAAGTCCTAGATCAATATTATCTAAAGTTAATACTCGTACAAGAACTATGACGGAGCAGATCAGCATTGAAGGGACTGCGATCTTTGCGAATACTTCGAGGCCCTTTGCAATCCCTCTATACACTAAAATAAAGTTCATAAGAAAGCAGGCGAGTGTAGCGTAAAAAATTTTACCTTGGACAGCACTCCCATTCTCTTTAGCTCCGACTAAAGTATGGAAATGATTGGAAGAATTTTGGATGAGAGAATTTAGATCCCCATTCCCTGAATTCAAACTGATACTTCCGGTCACAAAATCGAAAGCGTAGGCAAGACACCAAGCTTCTACAAAAACATAATATACATAAATGAGTAAAGGAATGGTAACTCCTATCGCTCCGAGAAGTCTAAGAGGAACACCGGAAAGATAGGCTCGGAACAGATTGGGAAAGCTATGGCCTTGTTCTCCACCCATTCTTCCCATCACCCATTCGGTGATACAGACAGGAATTCCAACCAGGATAAAACTGATGATATAGGGGAGAAGGAAGGCTCCTCCTCCATTCTGCACAGCCTGGCCCGGAAATCGAAGGAAATTTCCGAGTCCGATCGCTCCTGAGGCAACGGTTAATATGAGTCCAGTACGGGACTTCCAACTTTCCTTGGGCGGTTCTTTAATCATCTAGGGTTGTTCCGGCTTTTAGGGATTTCGGACTTATCACCTGTCCGAAAAGGGAATGGACTATAATCCCAGTAGAACATATCCCCTTGTCAAAACGAATTCCGTTTAAGAATCGGAAAAAAAAGAGACATAAGCGATTGAGAAATGTCTCTGACTTTCTGGCAGAAATTAAAGAAAAAGTGCTTTGGCCCCAGTCTAAGAAATAAGTCGAATCCATAATAGATCCGGTAGAAAAATGAAACTAGATAAGATCACATTAAAATTGAATGAAGCTCTTACGGGCGCGCAAAGCTCCTACGAGAAGAACCCTGAGATACAAGAGGAACATATCATCGCTCAGATCCTAGAACAAGGAGATGGGTTTGCTCCTCCTTTGTTTTCCAAGCTGGGTTTGAATCTGTCCGAGTTCCGACGTAAAACGGAAGAAGCGATCACAAGACTTCCCAGAGTAGAAGGTCATTCCGAAAAGGGATTTTCCAGGTCTTCTATCTCTCTTCTGCAATCTTCCGACAAGATACGTGTGGAATTGAAGGACGAATATCTTTCCACAGATCATGTACTCTTGGCATTTTTGAAGAACGGGACTTCTTCTCTTCGCCAAGAATTCATTCGTTTAGGACTCGATTATCCTAAATTGTTAAAAGCAGTATTAGAACTCAGAAAAGGACAACCCATCATGGATGATACTCCGGAAAACAAGGCCGACGCCTTAAAAAAATATGCAAAAAATCTAAATGAGCTGGCAAAACTAGGCAAGTTGGACCCGGTCATCGGAAGGGATGAGGAGATTAGAAGGACCATCCAAGTACTTTCCCGCAGGACCAAGAACAACCCGGTTTTGATCGGAGAACCGGGAGTAGGTAAGACGGCAATTGTAGAAGGACTTGCAGGTAAGATCATCCAAGGAGAAGTTCCGGAAGGAATTAAGACCAAAACAATCTATGCCTTAGATCTAGGTGCGATGATCGCGGGTGCAAAGTATCGAGGAGAATTTGAGGAAAGACTCAAAGCAACCCTTGACGAAGTAAAACATAGCGATGGGAATATCATCTTATTCATTGATGAGATCCATACACTCGTAGGAGCAGGTGCGCAAGAAGGAGCAATGGATGCTTCTAACATGCTTAAACCTATGCTTGCCAGAGGGGAACTTCGTTGTATAGGTGCGACGACCCTGAAGGAATACCAAAAGTATATCGAAAAGGACGCAGCCTTAGAAAGAAGGTTCCAGCCAGTTTACGTAAAAGAACCAAGTGTAGAAGAAACGGTCACCATTCTTAGAGGATTAAAAGACAGATACGAACTGCATCACGGAATTAAAATATTAGATTCTGCGATAGTCGCGGCCGCTAGTTTATCGAATCGTTATATAGCGGATCGTTTTCTACCTGACAAGGCTGTAGACTTGATCGACGAAGCAAGTTCTAAGATGAGGATAGAAATGGATTCTATGCCGGAAGAATTGGACAAGCTGAGTAAAAAGATCCAGTCCTTGAAGATCGAAAAAGAAGCCTTAAAAAGAGAAACAGACACTGCTTCCAAACAAAGAGTTGAGAACATTGCTAAAGAACTTTCCGAACAGGAAGAACTTTTTCGAAATCTAAAAGCTCGTTGGGATCTGGAAAAATCCAAAATTGCCAAAATTAAGGAAATCAAGGAAGAAACCGACAAATACAAGGTTTTAGAAGCAGAGGCAGAAAGAAGGGGTGAGATCAATAGAGTAGCAGAAATACGTTATGGAAAACTAATTGAGCTTTCCAAAGAAATGGAGAAGGCGAACGCGGAACTCAAAAAAATCTCAGGCTCGGGAAGACTTCTAAAAGAAGAAGTGGATGAGGAAGATATAGCAAACATTGTCTCTCGTTGGACTGGGATTCCTGTGTCTAAGATGCTCCAAGGTGAGAAGGCAAAACTGCTCAAAATGGAAGATACTCTTAAGATCAAGGTAATCGGTCAGGACCATGCTTTGGAATTATTATCCGAAGCGATCCGCAGATCCCGTGCAGGAATTGCGGACCCGAATCGTCCGATCGGCACATTCTTGTTCTTAGGACCTACAGGCGTGGGTAAAACTGAGACCGCCAAGGCATTGTCAGAATTCTTATTCGATGATGTGAATGCGATGCTTCGTATAGATATGAGCGAGTATATGGAAGCTCATTCCGTATCCAGATTGATCGGGGCTCCTCCAGGTTATATTGGACATGACGACGGCGGGCAATTGACCGAAGCGGTTAGACGCAGACCTTATTCAGTGATCTTATTCGACGAGGTGGAAAAGGCTCATCCTGAAGTATTCAATATCTTCTTACAGATCTTGGACGAGGGTAGGTTGACCGACTCCAAAGGAAGGAATGTGGACTTTAAGAACACTGTCATCATTCTAACTTCTAACCTAGGCTCGGACGTTTTGGGTTCTACAGAGTATTCGGAAGAAGAGAAAGAAAGAATGGTGGAGCAAAGGTTGAAAAAACATTTCAAACCTGAGTTCTTAAACCGTTTGGACGAAGTGATCCTATTCAAGTCTGTGGACGAGGCAATGATCGCAAAGATCGCAGAATTACAATTAGAGATCATGGCTAAGAAGGCATCTGAGAATGGACTAAAAGTTAGCTTCACTCCTGCATTGAAAAAACATATCGTGCAGGCAGGTTTTGATCCTGAATACGGAGCAAGACCTTTGAAGAGACTCGTTCAAAGAGAGATAGGAAACGCTCTCAGTAGCTTTATTCTGAAAGGTGAGTTTAAGGAAGGGCAGAGCATCGTCCTGGATTATTCCGGCGGTTCTGTGTTAGTAAAGTAACCGAGAAAATAAAAAACCCCGGGTTCAAAAAACCGGGGTTTTAATTACAGCACATAGTAAGGGAAAAAGAATGTGCAGTATTGCTTTACGGGAGTGTTACCTCCCGTCTTCGATTTAGAATTCTACTTTATGTAGAAATAATTCCTCTTTTTTCATTTTTAAAACTTTAGAAGCCATGCTCTTGAAATCTTCAGGCGGCTCTAATAGTCCTAACTCCACTTTGGAAAGGAAAGGAGTTGAGACCTTTAATTTTTTAGCCATATCATATTGTTTGATTCCCAATTCTCTGCGTTTTGCCCAGAGTTTATTGGTAAGTCCTTGGCTGAATTCAGGATAAACCTCTTCTACCGGACTTTCGTTGAACAGCTTATCTAATGTCGTTTTCAAATATTTAGCGCAAGCCTGTCTGAATTTTTCAGTAGGAGCTTGGCTTCCGGTTTCAATTTTGGAAAGGTAGCTAGGGGATACACCCAAAGCCCTTGCCATATCATATTGCTTGATTCCCCGTTTTTTACGGAGCATATAGATGTGGTTGTTCATTCTTTTCCCCTTTTTAACCGTTTTAAAACGACCTTACTTTGCCTCAAGAATAAATTTCCATTAGGCCAAAGAGGCCTTAAGTATAGAAATTTTTTCCAAAGTGGGCTAATACTAAAAGAGATAAGAATAAGAATCAAGCATTTGAAATCTTATTCTATAAAAAAAGCCCGTTAGACTTACAGTGAATTGTAGAACATGGTCAGTAGTCCGAAGTATAAAGGCCTATAACCTTTTCGGACTACTGATATAAGGGATATCTAAGCTTATCGTAAAATTATTGAGTATACGATCAGATCTTGCCTTCTTTCAATCTGCTGGAGTCCAGAATGAATTGGTAATCCGTTTTAAGCTTTTGGGTAAGCTCTCTAACGAAGTTTTGTTTTTTAGCTCTGATCAAATCTTCTTTGATTCTTTCTCTAACTTCTCCGTAAGGCATAGGGATCCTGTCTTGTGGATTGTTCGGATTTGATTTAGCATAAGAGAACATTTTGGCAGCCTCATACTGCTCTCTCATCTCCGCTTCAGATACGGTTACATCGCTAGGAAGTTCTCTTTTGAATACCAATGGTTGCACAATGTATAGTTTCATTACATTGAACATGTCTTGGAAATCCTTTGATTCCAAAGCTTCCTTCAATTCGGTAGAATGGTCAGCTATTTTATACCAAATGTACTGTTGTCTGAAAAATTGGAGCACATTCGCCTTATCGTCTAGTTTAGAAGAATCCAGCCCGCTTTGTTTTGCCAATTGTTCCAACTCGTTCAAAACATCTTTGAATTTAACGGTTTCGCCCGTTTTCGTATTGGTCAATAGAACGGAATCATGATTGAAGCTGTTCAGATTATCCTGAGTAATAGTCGCTTTTTCGAAACCTGCGTTCTTCACTAATTGTTCTTCTTGTTCGCTAACTGCACTAAACAAGAATCTTTTTTTCATGAAGTCTTCGTAACGAGGAGCGATATCGTCCACTTTCAGATCTAGATAATTACGTTTCACTTCCGCTTTGATCTGTTCTGAAATACCTGGTGTCTCATTATACTTTTTAGCGAGAACTTTCAGTTTGCCGAATTCTTTTGAGAAAAATTTTCCCACTCTGGAAGCGTAGATAGTTTCTACTCTTTCCACTCTTAAGATCAGGAATTTTTTCTTTCTAGGAGCTTTCGGGTCTGCCCCTGGAGGAAGTTGGTCATCGATCTCTTTTAAGATCCATTTTCCTTCGTTCTCTGCCGCTTCTTTGTAATAAGCGAGGTTAGGATCGTTTCCACAATTCAAACATTGCGGTTCCAATAATCCGCCCACTGCTTTGTAAGCGGGTTGGTCAGTATGATCTACTACGTATTGAATGATTTCTTTTTTAGAGGAAAGTTTTTGGATCCCTTCAAAAATACTTTGGGCTCTCTGTCTGGTAACCTCTTCGTCTTTGGGATCGAAAGAGAAAACCGCGATCACTCGTACGAAAGCGAATTTTAATTTACCGACTTGCTCCAACTTCTCCGCTAAATTCCTTTGCAGGAAGGAAGCAGCCATCTGAGGTTTGGAGTATTTTAGAAAAACCGCTAATTCATCTTCTGTTACAAGTTTTTTCTCTGTATTGTACAAAGAGATCAATTTGAAAAGACCTAAAGTTTCCAGAAGTTGTGATTGTTCTTCTTTGGTAGGATGATTCGGCTCTGGCTTACGTCCGCCTGTATTGAGTTGGTAGAAGTTCCTGAGTTCTTTTCTGGTAACTGTGCCCCCTTTGAAAGAGGCTAATACATCCGAGTCCGAATTACACTGAAAGAGTAATGCAGCCAGGAACGAGAGTACGATTATTTTTTTGTTCATGTTGTTTTATATAACCTGTTCTTTTCGGATCTCGAAAAGACTAGTATTTATGGATGGTCTTTCGGGCAGGTTGCTGCTTCTTACCTTGGATTTCAACGGATATTTCGCGAGTTAGGCGTTTTTCGTTGTCTTGGTAAAGTCCTTCGGCTGCCCTAGCGCCGGAAGGATTGCCGGAAGAATTCCAATCGGAAGGAGTTTCCTTCGTCTTCATAGAAAGCATCTCTTGTTTTTGAGAGGAGAGCTTATCCATCTCCGCTCCTATAGATACTTTTAAAGATTCGGAATAATCCCGATCTGCTGCAATTCTTTCCTTGATTTTGCCTAGTTCGGTCAGGTCCCGATCTATTTCTTCCGTTTTGCGTAAAAGATGAGCCACTTTAATTTTCATGGAGTAAGACCTGGAACTTTAAACTTCAGTTCCTGAATCTAGGCCCCAGGCTGCTTCTTGCAAGTAGGAAAAAAAGAGTCCGAAGGTGAGGACCATCAACTCTTCTCCCGGTTTGGATAGGCATATAAGAAGGAAGAAGGTGGAAAATAAGAGGCTGCTAAGATGATCCTTCGTTCCTTTCCAGATGACCCAGAGTATTCCTATAAATAACAGTACTGATTTGACTAGGGATGGTTCTAAGCCAGGGTAGGGGGACTCATATAAGATCCAAACTCCTGAAAGTAAAACGCAAAGTCCTAAAATAATAATACGAACTTGTTTCGGAATGGATAAAATTAGAAATAACGAAAGTGCAGGGATCAAAAATGGAGAAAGTTCCCTTCTAGAGAAGGAAAGAATACAGGAACCTGCCAATATTAGAACTCCTAAAGTTTCTCTAAACGCAGGAGAACGGCTTCCTAAAAAAGAAAATCCACCGGAAGAGATTATACCTGCAAGACTTAAAGAGATCAGATCCAGAATGAATTCAGCGGATGTGCCGTCCCAAAAGGAAAGTGCGCATACGGAGGCAGGAAAAAGTAAAAAACTTAGATTGGGTCTAAGGGTTTTGGAAGAATGGAACTGGGAAAATGCGATCGTAAGACAGAGCACCAAGGAACCGGAGAATGGAAATCCGTAGGTTTTGAAAAACAGATAAGCAGAGGTAAAGAATAGAAAAACCATTTGTATCTATTGTGAAATTCCGGTATCTTGACGAATCAAACCGTTATGATCCTAAACGAGATTATCATCTCAACGGAAAAGATAGACAGCGTTCAAGTTCTGAAATTGCAGGGTTCTATCAACTCCTTTACGGAGAAAAAATTCAAGGATGTGCTTTCCTTGGCGGTTCGCCAGGGACCGGTCATCATGGATATGGAAGACGTACATTTGGTTTCCTCCACCGGGGTTCAGGCTCTAAAGGAAGTGAGCCAATCCAGTTTTTCCAGTAAGAACAAACTCGTTCTTGTAAATATCTCCAAAGCAGTGATCAATGTTTTTAAAATGGCCGGTCTAAGTGGATTTTTCCTGATCGCAAACGATGAAGAGGCGGCCTTGAAGATAGCTTCCAAACGTTGATGTTCTCGGATCTAAGATTTAAATCTCGGAAATAAAAAATGAAATCTGAAAAAACTTCTTCTTTTAATTATTTTAGAAAGGCTTGGCATTTACTCGGACTGATCATTCCTGCCTTCTATTATTTCGATGTATTCCACGGACAATTTTCCTTAGTATATGCTACTCGGGCTATTCTTACAATCTTACTTGTTCTATGCCTTGGGCTTTTGGTACTACTCGAATGGGCAAGGTTCCACATCCCAGTCGTCCAGACAGTATTCGTAAAGTTAGCCGGTCCTTTATTAAAAGAAGAGGAGAAGTCCAGGATCAACGGAACCTTTCCTTATTTTCTTTCCATTACTCTCGTGGTCTTTTTCTTTCCTCCTGATATTGCGATCCTTTCTTTATTGTTCTTAGTCATCGGAGATCCGATGGCTGCTTGGGTAGGCACACATTTTGGAAAGAATAGATTTTCAAACGGGAAATCCAAGGAAGGCATTCTTGCATTTATTTTATCTTCTACAATCGTCGGGCTTTGGTTTATCTATGTGATCCAGTCAGGCTCCAGAGAATTTGGCATCTATCAATTTTCTTCCGGAGAATTTTGGCAAAATGTAATTTTAGTTTTGCCTGCAGTGGTCGCTGCTGCAGTAACTGAATTATACAGCGGAACCTACTGGAATGGGATCGTGGACGATAATCTTTTGATCCCGGTCGTGTCCGCAGTGGTCTTAGGAGTATTCGCTTATTTTACTTTGGATTTAAGTGTAGGGCAGATCTTCTTAAACCCGGCGCAAATTTTCGAGGCGTATTAGAAAAACTGAATTTTCTTTTTGCGGATAGACTAAGGAGTTTTTTCCGCAGGAAGAACATGATACACAAAATCGATCCTGGTTTTAGCGCTACCTTTGATCCCCTTTGCAGACCAGGTAAACTCTAAGTCCGTAGGAAAAATGGAAGTTTCGTAAGGATATTGGCCCAGGCGATTTTCCTTTTTCTGTTTTTCTTTCACCATAGCACCTAAATAATTGAAAGAACCAATCCAATCTTCTCCAATCTCGAAACCTTCCATCTTACCTTTTACACCTGCGAATTCGTACATCGCAAAGTAGGTTTCTTGGATCTGTTTTCTTTCTTCGGGACTCATTCTACGATTCATTCTGAGGACAAATCCTGGAGTCTCTCTAGCATGAAAATAAAGATAGTTACCTAATTCTTCCCAGGTATTCGGCTTCTTTGCATTCGGGATATCCACCGAATATTTTTTATTCAATGGAGAAGGTTCCCTGCATACTCCATCCCGAGTGAAATAGTCACAGAGTTCCACATTGCTTACAGAAAGAACGGAAGGTTCGCAGGCAGCAAAGATAAGTAAGGATAAATAAGTGAGTTTAACGTTTTTCCAAAGAGCTAACATAAGATTCTCGTAAATTAGTAAAAAAATATAGAACTTCAGGATGTTTAAAAAATTCCCAGGCTGGAGCTTGAGGGATCCATTTTTGTCCCTGGTACGTATAAATGATCTCGGCGAATACTCCATGGAACATATAGATCCTGTGTAGATCTTCTTCCAAAGAAGCTAAGACTAAATTATATGGAGTGAGATAACCCGGCAATATTCGAATGGACTCGTCCGATTTGCGCAAATTGGTCTGAAATTTAGTACATTCTTTTTGTAAGCTAGGAAGTTCTTCTCTGGAGATCCGACGCTTTAAAGAAAGAATTCGAGTGAATCTTCCAATAGGAGAATCCAAAAAATTCTCAAATTGGTGGGTCCATTTTGGTAAAGGTTTGGATTCGTATAAGGTTTGTGAAAATGAATCTTCCGCTTTTTCTTTCAAACGATAGTAAGCCTCTTCATTTTCGTAGGAAACCACTATAAAGAAGGAAGCCGGAAGCGGTTTTTTGGATTTGGAAGATATTTGTTTGGAATTCACTTGTTTAAGCGGCTTTCAGGCAGCAGATTATAATTTGGAATCGAAATAATCCAGCAGAATTTTAGTAAGCCATCGACCGTCCGGAAGGTCAGGATTGGAATCGGTCACAAATCCTACATGGCCTCCTTTTTTGGTAAGAATGGTTTTTAAGTTGGGAAGTTTATTCCAATCGATCGAATTCCATTCGAATAGTGGAACTACAGGATCATCTTCCGCATGGATGAGAATTCCAGGATGAGTGATGGATTGGATATAGCCGATACAGGAGTTCTTTTTATAATATTCGATCGCACTCGGATATCCGAAAGAGGGAGCGGTGATCATATCGTCGAAGTCGAAAAATGTTTTTATCTTCTTGGAATTTTCCAACTGCAAGGGAGTCAGATCCAAGATACCTTCTTTGATCTTCTTCTTAAAACTACTGATAAAATGATTTCTATAAAATCTTCCGGAAAGTGAATCTATGAAGTCGCAATTTTTAGCAAGGTCGAGAGGAGGGGAAACAGCTGAGAATCCGAGTGACTTATGATTTCTGGATTCTCCGAAAAATTTCAAGACCAGATTTGCAGAGAGAGAAAATCCGGAAACGAATATCTTTTTACTCAGATACTCATGGATATAATCCAGAACATCTTGCACATCTTCCGACTGACCCGCATAATACGATTTTCTGGAAAATCCTCTTCCTCTTCCACAGTTTCGCAAATTCATTCGGATGACACCGTAACCTCTTTCCAGAGCTGAAGTTGCGAGAGAAACTAGATAAGAACTTTCTGAATCACCTTCCATTCCATGGATCATAAGTATATAAGTCCCGTTGGAAGGAACGGAACTCTTACGATATGATGATACAGGAGGATTATGTTCTAACCAGAGTTTATCTCCCGATTCTCCGCTTACAGTGAGAAGAATGTCTTCGCAGTAATACGAAGTCCTAAGAGGATTTTCGGGAGGGAAAAGTGTGCTGTAGATAGTCTGAGCATGTTTGCCCGAGACGAATCTTTTAGGTCGAAAATGAGAGGCTTCCATAGATCAACGGATTTCGTTTTCTTTAAAAAACTCTTTCCACTCTTCCTCTTGTTCTCTTTTCAAAAGGGATCTTTTATCTAGGAATTTCCTGAATTTTTTGAGAAAGGTTTTTCCTTTATCTCTGATCTTTGCATCGTCTGGAAACATATCTTCCAGATAAAAATTCAAGAATTCATCCAATTCGAAAGCGCTAAGGTCGGAGATTAACAATTTCTCTGAAGAATTTCCCGGCTCCTCGAATAATAATTGAGAGAATTCCAGAAGAAGAGAAGGCATTTCTTTTTCTGAAGAAGGAGCTCCTTCCGGAATGGTTTCCAAAAAGGAGCGAACGGTGTCTTCTAAGGAAGGAACTCCCGACAATCGAATGACCTTAATTCGAAGGTTTAGGGAAATCTATTGTGGTTGCGAGTGAATCAACGATACCATATTTGATCGCTTCATCCGCATCCATATAATAATCTCTGTCTGTATCTTCTTCCAGTTTTTCAACAGGATGTCCGCAAGCTTCTGCAAGAATTTGATTCAATCTTGCTCTTGTTTTTAGGATTTCTTCTGCATGGATTTGCAGGTCTGTTGCGGGAGCTACGATCTGTCCTCCGATACTAGGCTGGTGAATCATCACTTTACCGTTAGGCCAAATGGTTCTTTTACCTTTTACACCAGCCGCCAAAAGAACGGATCCCATAGAAGCTGCCAGTCCCATACAAACAGTATGAACAGGAGAAGTGATCATCTTCATTGTGTCGTAAATGGTAAGTCCGGAAGTAACAACTCCTCCGGGGCTATTGATATAGAATGTAATTTCTTTTCCGGGATCAGCCATTTCAAGATAGAGTAGTTTGCCTACGATATCTTTTGCGGATTCATCGGTAACCGCACCCCATAAGAAAATTTTTCTATGGTCGATGAACTTTTTGGAAATTTTGCTACCGGCTAATTCTTCGATTACTTCGGTGATTTTTTCTGTCTCGGACATTATGGCTCCCTTAAGCAGCGGTTCGTTCTTCCAGTTTCTTCCTCCGTAATTTCCTGAAAACTCCAATAAATACGAAAGCTACAAAGGAAACGTAAAAAAAGCGAAGCAACTGGATTGGAGGGACCGGCATATCACGGTCCGCTCTTAAAGCAATTAGACGGGAGGCGAGGACCGGACGATTCTCCGCTTTTGGTTCAGGCTCCCTAAATTTGATAATTTGTGCGTTTTCGGATAGAAGATAATACTTTCTGGCTTCTTTCTCTAAGGCGACCCTATCGTCTCTTAGGAGTTTTTGCCTTTCTTCTAACTGTCTATTCTCATACTCCAGTCTTTCCACGTCCAATCTAAGGCTGGAAAGACTGGTTTCTAGGGTAGAACGTACGACTAAACCGGACTCTCCCAATACCGTGAAGTAAAACATCCCGGAAAGGAAGAGCAGAAGTAAAAACAGTTTGTTCGCCAAATTCATGCCCATATAAGTTTAGAGATTATAGAATGTATTTCTCCCTTTGTAAACCGCAGAAGAACCTAATTCTTCTTCGATCCTCAAAAGTTCGTTATATTTAGCTATCCTATCGGTCCTGGAAAGGGAACCAGTTTTGATCTGGCCCGCGTTCGTACCTACCGCGATATGCGAAATAGTTACGTCCTCAGTTTCTCCGGATCTATGGCTGATCACATTCGTATATTTGGCTTTTTTAGCCATATCGATGGACGCCAATGTTTCGGATAAACTTCCGATTTGGTTCACTTTGATCAGGATGGAATTGCCCACTTTTTGGGAAATTCCCTGAGAAAGTTTTTCTATATTGGTAACGAACAAGTCGTCTCCTACGAGTTGGATCTTCTTACCCAATTTCTCGCTTAGAAGTTTCCAACCTTCCCAGTCGTTTTCATCCAGACCGTCTTCAATAGTAATGATCGGATACTTTGAGACTAGATCTGAATAGTATTCCACTAATTCCGCGCTAGAGAACTCTTTATTTCCTTCTCCACCCAGAACGTATTTTTTCTTGGATTTGTCGAAAAACTCGGAGGAAGCCGCATCCAGACCCAATAATACGTCTTTTTCGGGCTTATAACCCGCTTTTTCGATGGCTTGGAGGATCACTTCTAATCCTTCTAGGTTGCTTGCGAGATCTGGCGCAAATCCTCCCTCATCTCCCACTGCAGTGTTCAACTTTTTGGATTTGAGAACAGACTTAAGGCTATGGAAAACTTCTGCCCCAACTCTTAAAGCTTCTCGGAAGCTATTTACTCCCACAGGTAAGATCATAAATTCTTGGAAGTCCACGTTATTGTCAGCATGGGCTCCACCGTTGATGATATTCATCATCGGGACAGGAAGTTCTTTTGCAAAATTTCCGCCGATGTATCTGTAGAGGGGGAGTCTAGTATGGGAAGCTGCCGCCTTAGCTACTGCCAGGGAAGTTCCAAGGATCGCATTTGCACCTAATTTAGATTTGTTTTTGGTTCCGTCCTTATCCAACATCAGGGAGTCTATCCTGTTTTGGTCTAAAGCGTCTTCACCGATTAGAATGTCTTTGATCTTAACGTTTACGTTCTCAACCGCTTTCAGGACACCTTTGCCTAAATAGCGGGACTTATCTCCGTCTCTTAATTCTACTGCTTCGTATTCTCCTGTGGAGGCTCCGGAGGGGACTGCAGCTCTACCGAAAGAGCCGTCTTCCAGTTTTACATCTACTTCTACCGTAGGATTTCCTCTGGAATCCATGATTTCGCGGGCGCGGATCGCCGAAATTTTGGAGGATTGGGACATGTGATTTCCTTATAATACCTATCTCTTATAGATTTTTCCTGAAATCCTTTTGGTCCGGGGAAATAAATCAAGCGGGAAAAGGAGGAAAAAAGATTGCCTGGACCGGCTATAAAGATAGAAATCCGTCGATGAAGACAACAGAAAAGCATTCTATATTCTTTCATATCTCCTTCGCCATACTATGTATCATAGTTTTATTACTTCCGATCCCAGCGACTAGCGGTTGGAGAATGTTTTTTCTGGTCTTAGTCTATAATATCTCTCTACCGATCGTTGCTCAGGTTTGGGAGCATGATCGTTGGATGGATATTTTCCTATTTGTTTTGCCTGTAAGCATTCTGCAAGTGATACCGGATTGGTTCTTATCCAAGGTGCTTGGGGTTTTGGTCTTTCCTCCGGACGGGTTTTATAAGTTAGGAACAGTTTCCGCATACATGGCGGGACTTTGGACGATTCCGCTTTTTATCATTGTGTATGTTTCCACTCGATTTGAGAAAAGATATCCGGAAGCAAATCCAATAAGCAAATACTTGTTAGCCGGTGGATCTGCATTAATTATCTTCTTCCTATCCGAAGAATTTATGAGACTGATCCCGGTATGGTATGCACAGAATGTTTCTTTGGTTGGACATACTGCAATCTATGTTCTGTTTCCTGAATTCGTCTTGGGGATATTTGCTACATTCGCATATTTTCATACAGAACATAAACCTTTTAGGACAAAATTACTTTGGGCAATCCCAACCATGTTCGTCTATTTGGGAGCTCTCTCCTTTAGTTATTTATTTGTAGAAGGTGTCTGGAAAGTCTAAGGAAGAATGAAGGTTCTAACCCAAATTTCGGAAATAAAGGACTTAGTCTCGGATCGAAATCCGGAAATTGTCCATCTTCCTCCTGAGTTTTCCGAAAACTCAGAAGTGGATACTGATTATTCTTATACCATCCAAAAAGAATTTCAGGTAGAGGGTAAGGCTACCTTCGAAAATAAAGAATCCATAGTTAAAGTAAGTCCTGTCCGGAACAGAAGATCTGGCTTTAGCTGGAACGGAACTAGATATGATCTGGACAGCCGAAAATGTATTAAAGGAAATCATAATATACAATTGGGAGAAGTAAAGGTTATCGAACATCCTCTGGCCTGGATGTTGGCCTTTGGAGTGTATGCCGATTTTACATTGAGCGAATCTAGTTTTCCCACATTCGATTATTGTGATCGGGTCTATATAGATCCTTCTAAGGGGAATTTAAGAATAATAGAGAGAAGAAAAAAGATCACTGTATCTTCTCCTTTTGCTCTAGTTTGGGAGAAGGGTTACTGTGTTTTAGAACCGGCGGAGACAGATTCGAAAGGTATTGTGATAGACCACCAAGTGGAATATCCGGGAACTACGGTCGGAAAGTCCAGGATCGTAACTGAACTTACTCCCGAAAATTTTTCTTATTTTGGAGACGCGAGAACCACTGCGTTCCGTAACAAAAAGGACGCGGAAAGTTTTTACCAGATCGGACTTTCAGGCGGATTAAAAGATTATCCCTTCACTTTGGAAAACGTATTACTTTTGGATGAAGATAAAATTTATAATATTCGAGACAAATTTAATGATCCAAGGTCGGATTATAATTACGAATTCATCTGTCATGAATTGATAGATATCATTTCATGGTTACGTTTCGTGGAAGAAAAATATGAAGGAAAATTTTTCGGAAAGATGACAACCTTCCTTTTTGATCATCATAAACAGATAGATATTGCCCAATTTTCTTGCGATCCCGAAGAATTGGAAAAATATGGTATCCGGATCGGAAATTAATTTCAGGCAAATGATTTCCAAAGGCCTAAAACTACTTGTAATAGAAACGGTTTCGTTTTAAAAAAATCAAAACGGTCAAAATTTTTTTTAAAGAGGTTTCCAATGCGGATCGGAATATTACCGCTCTTATTTATCCTAGTGATCGCCGTAAACTGCGTAGCGTTAAACACAACTGGATTAACGAATCGTTATAAAGGAAGCGAGGCAAAGGATAAAATAGAAGAGGCGGCAACTGTCGCGGCTCAATTGTATGCAATCGGGACCGGGGACTTTTCAGGCTCCACATATTTGAATAATATATATCTTCCACCAATTCTGGCAGGGATTAAACCCGGCGAATATTACGCTAAGGAAGATGTGAATGCCTGTGTGGACGAGATCAAATTGTTCGGGGCCTTGAAGCTTCAACCGTCCATTGCGGTTCTGTTCGGGCAATGCTCGAATTTACAGCCTGACAATAATGTCTACGGAAATGTAAACTAAGCTTTCTTTTCACCATCTCCTCGGCTTCCTCGGAAGCTGGGGAGAAATTTCCCTCAGTAAAAGGCTTTTCACGGGGTCCGTCCCGCTGGACTTTGTTTTTAGCAATGTCCGATCGCCAACAATTCATCCGCAATTTCTCAATTATAGCCCATATTGACCATGGTAAGTCCACTTTAGCGGACAGACTTTTGGAAATAGGCCGGATCACTGATGATCGGACAAAAAAAGACCAGATCCTGGACTCCATGGATATAGAAAGGGAAAGAGGGATCACGATCAAGGCGAACAACGCCACGTTCAATTATACCGCAGCCGACGGTAATACTTATACGATGAACCTGATCGATACTCCCGGCCACGTGGATTTTACCTACGAAGTTTCCAGATCCTTAAAAGCATGCGAAGGAGTTTTACTCATAGTAGATGCAAGCCAAGGAGTAGAGGCCCAAACTTTAGCAAACCTATATCTTGCTATGGAACAAGACCTAGCTATTATACCTGTCATGAATAAGGTGGATCTTCCCGCAGCAGATGTAGAGAAGACCAAACTTCAGATCGAGGACAGTTTAGGTTTGGACGCGGAGAATGCTGTGGCGATTTCCGCAAAAACAGGACTGAACGTCCAAGCAGTCTTAGAAGCAATTACAAAACAAATTCCTCCTCCTAAAGGAGATCCAAAAGGTCCGCTGAAAGCGCTTATCTACGATTCATACTTCGATCCCTACATGGGAGTTGTGATCAAGATCCGAGTATTCGACGGAACAGTGAAGAAAGGGGACCGTATCCTTTTGATGAGTAGCCAAAAGGATTTTACAGTCAACGAAGTCGGTATCAAGGGAATTACTTTGACTCCTACAGATTCTCTCACAGCTGGAGAAGTCGGATATATCATCGCAGGTATCAAAAAAGTTTCCGATGCAAGAACAGGAGATACAGTTACCTTATTCTCCAATCAAAGTGCTGAAGCGGTGCCAGGTTATAAAGATGCAAAACCTATGGTGTTTGCAGGACTTTTTCCGATCGCAGGAGAACAATTCGAAGAATTAGTAGATGCGATCGAAAAGATGAAACTGAACGATGCGGCTCTTGTCTATGAAAAAGAAAGTTCTGCTGCATTAGGGTTCGGATTCAGGGTAGGATACCTGGGACTCCTCCACATGGAGATCGTTCAGGAAAGATTAGAAAGAGAATTCAATCTTGACCTCATCACCACGGCTCCTTCCGTAAAATACACAATTAAGATGAAGAACGGAGAGGTTTTCGATATAGATAACCCTTCCAAATTCCCGGACCCTGTTTTTATAGATTCCACGGAAGAACCTTATGTGAAGGCATCTATCATCACTCCGAACGAGTATGTGGGAAATATCATGACCCTCGCGATCGACAAAAGAGGGGTTCAATTGGATACAGTGTATCTTTCTCAGGATAAGGTGCAGTTGACCTACGAGATTCCTCTCGCAGAGCTAATTTTCGAATTTTATGATAAACTAAAGTCTTTGACCAGAGGTTACGCTTCTTTGGATTATGAGCCTTGCGGTTATAAGGCCTCTAAACTGGTAAAAATGGATATCCTAGTGAACGGAGAATTTGTGGATGCACTCTCCATGATAGTTCACAGTTCCAAGGCCGAAGCCAGAGGTAGAGAGATCATTGAAAAACTGAAGGAAATCATCCCTAGACACCAGTTTATGATCCCGATCCAAGCTGCTGTCGGAGGTAAAATTCTTGCCAGAGAAAGTATCTCCGCTCTTAGAAAGAACGTAACTGCTAAATGTTACGGTGGGGATATTACTCGTAAGAAAAAACTTTTAGAGAAGCAGAAAGAAGGAAAGAAGAGGATGAAGCAGATCGGAAATGTGGAAATCCCTCAAGAAGCTTTCTTAGCGGTCCTAAAAACCGGGGACTAATTTTTATGGAGGATCCTAGGATTCTCCCATTCCAAACACCCATCCAATACTTCGGAAAGATGGGAAATTCTGATCTTTATATCAAAAGAGAAGATCGGATCTTCTTTTCACAAGGTACAAAGATCCGAAAACTCTGGGGAATTTATAATAGTTTAGTTGAGAAGGTCGGAGCAGAAAATATCCGAAAGATCGTTCTGCAAGGAAATTTGCATTCTAACGCGGTACTAGCTGGTTGCCTATTCTTTCAATGGGCTAAGATACCTACAAAAGTTTTCGGATATTCTAGAGATATAAATCTAAAAAGCCCTGCTTCTATTTTGGTTAGGCGATTCTCCGAATCTGAAATATTTGAAACCAGAGTAAATTGGCTTAAAAAAAGGGAAAGTATTGCTGGGAATTTAAAACCGGTAATGTTACTAAGCAGTCCTGAAATTTCCTTAGATGATTATGTTTTATTTGAATCTACTAAAGAGAAGGGAATTTTTTATCTTCCGGAATATCTTTTTTGTTCTGAATCTTTTTCCGGCTTGGATTTGCTTTGGAAGGAAACTACTTATTCAGAATTTGATTCTATTTTTTTAGATTTAGGCACTGGGCTTACCTGGTTATCCGCATTAAAACATTATTCTATTTTACCTCCCGTATATGGATTAAGTTTGGGTTTAAAATTACCGAAGTTGAGATCCTGGTTAGAAGAAAGGATCCAGAACTTATCTTTTTCACTTAAGCCTTCCTGGAAGAATATTTTCGATGCAAGGGAGATCGATCCGAAAAATTCCTATAAGTTTGGAGAAATGGACCGGTTCTGGGAAGAATTAAGTAAAAACTATTTTAAAAGATCGGGAATTTACTTTGAGCCTGTATATTCTGCGAAGTCTATCCGGATCTTGGAACTATTGATCCAAAAAGAAATTTTGAAAGGAAAGATCCTGTACATACACCAAGGAGGGATTCTCCAATCTTTTACGGGGATCTAAAACGTTCCTATTCTCTGATATTTTATTTTGGCTTTAAGACTTGTTCGAAAAAAGGCTTTATTAAATTTTTCACTCTATTAATTTTCCTGAAACTGCTTTGATTATGAAATACAAACTTTTTGCACTATCGATCTTTTGTTTCTACTTTATAACTTCCGGTTTGTTCTCTAATCCGTTAACGGAAGACAAATTTGCGGAAGAATTAAAATTTATCGATGTCTCTTTAAAGGAGGTGAATCGATTGAGCTTTGATCCCAAAAAATTTGACGAAAGATTGGGTTATATCAAGGCCTCTCAAAAAATATTAGCTTCTTTGGAACCGCCTAAGTTTTTGCTGCCCGAAGAACAAACTTACAAGATCTTAGATTCAATACCTAGTTCTTATATAAAATCGAATCAACCGGATGAAACACCTTTCGGAACTCAATGGGCAGATATCCCTTTTTCTAAGGAAGATTTTTCTAATATATTCAAGATGGTGCTGGAAAAGAATAAGCCAGAGAATTATCGAAATGTTACTCTGTTAGCAGTCAATGGTCTATTCGCTTCTTACGATCCGGATTCAAAGATTTTTTCAGATCAGATACAGCAGGTAGACTTTGGTATTGGCGTTAAATTACGTTCCGATTCCTTAGGAAGAATATTTATAGAAAAGATCGATGAAAATTCTCCTGGAGAAAAAGTAGGATTAACGATCGATGATCAAATTTTAAGCGTAAACGAGATCCGAGTAACTGGTAAAAACCCGGAATTTGTTGAAGGTCTTTTAGAAGGAAAAGAGAAAACAAAATTAAAACTCGGCTTTATAAGATCTGGGTTGAATTCAGAAAAAACAATTACTGTTAGTACGGAACCAGAGCCTGTTCTTTCGAAAAATTTACAAAGTAAGGTATTCGGAAAAAAATCCCAAATTGCATATATACGAATTTTATCTTTTAATAATGTATCGGAAGATAAAAGATCATTGGACGCACTTGTTACAGAAGAATTCAAAAAGATAATAGAGGAATCCAAGGTTAAGGGAAATAAAATCCAAGGTATTGTTCTTGATTTACGACAAAATCAGGGTGGGCTTCTGAATTTATGTATTTCGGTCGCGGATCTTTTTTTGAAATCCGGGATAGTAACGGATAAAAAGGAAAAAAACCGCAGCCCCGACACTGTTTATGCCAGCCCAAATCAGATTACCGATATTCCCTTATTTGTACTCATTAATTTTAGGACAGCTGTAGGTGCGGAATTGGTAGCGGGAGCTTTGCGCGCAAATTATCGAGCGGTGCTAATCGGAGAACCTAGTTATGGATCCGCAGCAATCCATAAGTTAAGTATACATCCAGCGAATACGATGAATGAGAAATATTTTTTAAAAATTTGGGCTGGGCAGTTCTCGTTGCCGACTGGAGAGTCGCTTGAGGGGCGTGGGATCAAACCGGATATCCTGGTTTCGGAAACAGAGAATGGGAAATTTCCTATCCGTAAGAGAAAAAAGGGAAATGTTTTAAATCCCGGAGCTGATCTGAGTCCTATCACATTTCAACCGTTAAACTCGTATTCGAAAGAAATGTTATTAAAAGCGGAGAATATTTCAAAATCCGTTTCCACAGGAAAAAATCATTCCGAGATCCTTTTGAACAAAATGATGGCTGCTGTTGAATATTTACTACTTGAGATGGAAACTAGGTGATCTTTCATTTGTTTTCAAAACAAAAAAGGCCTTCTTTCGAAGGCCTTTTCTCATCTGGAAGTCCCAAATTCTTAAGAAAGAATAAATTCTTTGTTCAGAACTCGGATAAAATCCCGTTTGATGTCTTTAGGACAAGCGGCTTCACACTCGTACTGGTTCGTACAGTTTCCGAAACCTTCTTTGTCCATAGCGTTTACCATGTTTTTCACGCGTTCTTTCTTCTCCACTTGTCCTTGAGGAAGTAGAGCAAGATGGGAAACTTTCGCAGAAACGAATAACATAGCAGAAGCATTTTTACAAGAAGCTACACAAGCACCACAACCGATACAGGTTGCCGCATCCATTGCAACGTCTGCATCCTTTTTCGGAATAGGAAGAGCGTTTGCATCAGGAGCTCCACCGGTATTGATACTAACGAATCCCCCAGCTTGGATGATCCTATCAAAACCGCTACGATCCACGACCAGATCTTTTAGTACCGGGAAAGCTTTTGCTCTCCACGGTTCGAGAAAGATCGTGTCTCCATCTTTGAAAGTTCTCATATGAAGTTGGCAGGTGGTAACGCCAGGAAGAGGGCCGTGTGCCTCTCCGTTGATCATAATATTACAAGAACCGCAAATACCTTCTCTACAATCGTGCTCGAACGCAATCGGATCATCTCCTTTTACGATCAGGTCCTCGTTAACTACGTCCAACATTTCTAAAAAAGACATATCGGGAGAGATTCCCTTTGCATCGTAATTTACGATCTTGCCTTTTTCTTTTGCGTTTTTTTGTCTCCAGACTTTTAGTTTGAGGTCCATTATTTGTAGCTCCTCGTAGCGAGTTTAATATTCTCGAATTCCAGTTTTTCTCTGTGCTCTGTAGGTTTTGCTCCCACACCTTTCCATTCCCAAGCGGTGGCATGACAGAATTTTTCGTCATCCCGTTTGGCCTCTCCATCGTCCATCTGGTGTTCTGTACGGAAATGTCCTCCACAAGATTCTTCTCTTGTAAGAGCGTCTAAGCAAAGAAGTTCTCCGAATTCCAAGAAGTCGGCAACTCTTCCCGCTTTTTCCAGGGACTGGTTCAGATCAGCGCCTGAGCCTGGAACATTTACATTTTTCCAGAATTCTTCTCTGATCTGAGGAATTTTTACCAGGGCTTCTTTTAAGCTCTTATCGTCCCTTGCCATTCCGCAATTATTCCACATGATCTTTCCAAGTTCTTTATGGAAAGAATCAACAGTTCTCTTACCTTTAATGGAGAGAAGTTTGTTGATCTGAGAATTTGCGTCTGTCTCTGCTTTTTTGAATTCTGCATGATCTGTAGAAGGAGTTTTTCCGAATCCAACCTCTGCCAGATAATTTCCTATCGTGTAAGGAAGAACGAAATATCCGTCTGCAAGTCCTTGCATGAGAGCAGAAGCTCCAAGCCTGTTCGCTCCGTGATCTGAGAAGTTTGCTTCACCAATCACGAATAAACCTGGAAGATTACTCATCAGGTTATAATCCACCCAGAGTCCGCCCATTGTATAGTGAACTGCAGGGTAAATCCTCATTGGAACTTTATAAGGATTTTCTCCAGTGATCTGTTCATACATCTGGAAGAGGTTACCGTATCTTTCCGCGATTGTATGTTCTCCCAAACGATTGATCGCAGAGGAGAAGTCCAGATACACACCTTGGCCGCCCGGTCCTACACCGAATCCTGCATCACAAACTTCTTTTGCAGAACGGGAAGCGATGTCTCGAGGACAGAGGTTTCCATAACTTGGGTATTTTCTTTCTAAGTAATAATCTCTTTCGCTCTCAGGGATATCCGCAGGGTTACGAGTATCTCCCTGTTTTTTAGGAACCCAGATGCGTCCGTCGTTCCTTAGAGACTCGGACATCAAAGTCAATTTGGACTGATGGTCTCCGGAAACTGGGATACAAGTAGGGTGGATCTGAGTGTAACAAGGGTTAGCGAAGAAGGCTCCCTTTTTGTATGCACGGAACGTCGCAGTAACGTTAGAACCTTTTGCGTTTGTAGAAAGGTAGAATACGTTACCATATCCACCGGAAGCGAGCACTACTGCGTCTGCGGAATGAACAGTTACTTGGCCTGTTACTAGGTCTCTGATCACAACACCTTTTGCATGACCGTCAACCACGACTACATCCAACATTTCGGTCCTTGGATACATTTTCACGTTTCCTAAACCGATCTGTCTGGAAAGTGCGGAGTATGCTCCTAATAGAAGCTGTTGTCCAGTTTGCCCTTTCGCATAGAATGTACGGGAAACTTGGGCACCACCAAAGGATCTATTATCCAAATGTCCGCCGTATTCTCTCGCGAATGGAACACCTTGAGCCACACATTGGTCGATGATATTTGTAGAAACTTGAGCTAAACGATATACGTTAGCTTCTCTTGCTCTGAAGTCTCCACCTTTGATTGTATCGTAGAATAAACGATAAACCGAGTCACCGTCGTTTTGGTAGTTCTTAGCTGCGTTGATACCACCCTGTGCCGCAATGGAGTGAGCTCTACGTGGACTGTCTTGGAAGCAGAATGTTTTAACATTGTATCCAAGCTCTGCCAAGGTCGCAGAAGCGGAACCTCCCGCGAGTCCAGTTCCGATCACGATAACAGTGTATTTTCTTTTATTAGCCGGGTTAACTAATTTGATATGGGATTTATAATCGTCCCATTTCTTTTCCAAGGGACCCGATGGGATTTTGGAATCTAAACTCATATTATTGCGCTCCTGGAACTTTCACAAAGTTGAGAAGAATAGCAACCGGCATAGAAGTATTGCCGATGAAGATGGTTAAAGCGTAGAGGATCGCAAATGCGTTCGTCTTCGGCGCCCAGAAAGGAGTGTTAAAACCCAAAGTTTGGAAAACACTCGTTACTCCGTGACGAAGATGGAATGCAAGCAAGGTCATCGCTACTATATAGGAAATAGAAACGTAAATGTTCTTAAATCCTAAGATCACCATTGAGTAAACATCGTGCCTTTGTTTGTCACCAATGGTTTCTTGGAGCGCGAAGTTCTCAGGCTGGATCTTACCGATGGTAAAATGAAGCAGATGGTATATTACGAAAGCTAATAATACGGAACCGGTTAAAGCCATATAGCGGGAAGACAAGGTGGCTTGGATCGTACTTTCTTTTACATAACCTACAGGTCTTGCCTTCTTGTTTTCAAGAGACAATTTCAGGGCGTAGTAAACGTGTAATACGAATGCTGCCAAAAGAATTCCGCGGGCCAGCCATAGTAGTCCGCCTAAATTGTGTAGGAACTCAGCGTAAGTGTTAATCTTATCCGGTTCTTGGAAGATCTGGAGGTTCCCCAGCATGTGTACAAACACAAAGCCGAAGAGAATGATTCCGGTAATCGCAACGATAGTCTTTCTACCGATGGACGACCTTAGATATCCAGCTTGAAAATCCATTCAAAATCTCCTGTGAGGATCATGGGAAGAAGTCATCGATTTGTTTGAGGAAGGGATTGAAAAAGCGAAAGATCGCAGTTAGAATCCCTCTACAAAGTAGGATAAAAAAACAGGTCCAGACGAAAAGCACTTTTAAACTAAAAGACAAAAAATGGACATTGGCTGAGGAATATTTAGACTTGGTCTCATTTAGTGCGACGCGAAAATTCAAAAAAACGTAAATGATTTCAAAAGATCCATTTCAGTCTTTGTACAGAGAGCCCCTTCACGAGGGGAGAAAGGAAAAATTCTCCCCGGGAAAAAAAGGAGAAGGACCAGGCTATTTTTTATTCCGAGGACTTAAACTTTCCCGAATCGCGTTCGGTGGATATCGAATAGGATTAGAAGATCCGGAACATAAGGAAGCTCTTCAGCTTGCTCTACATTCTGGAGTGAACGTCATAGACGTTTCGGCCAACTATGGAGACGGAGAGGCCGAAAGTTTAGTAGGCAAGGTCTTAGATGAAAATTTCAAAAAAAGGCAACTGAACCGAAAGGAAATATTTTTAGTCACCAAAGCGGGATATATCCAAGGAAGGAATATGAAGCTTGTGGAGTCCAAAGAAAAAGACAAGGATCCTTTTCCGGAAATCACTTATTACCAACCTGGCTGTTACCATTGTATCTCCCCCGAATTTTTAGCGGACCAATTGGAAAGGTCCAGAAAACGACTGGGGCTTTCTACCATCGATGTGTTCTTATTGCATAATCCTGAATATTTCCTGAGCCATTCCGAAAAGAAGGGAGTTCCAAAAGAAGAAGCACAAGCGGAATACTATCGTAGGATCAAAGAGGCGTTTCAATTTTTAGAGAAGGTTAGAAAAGAAGGAAAAATCCAGTTTTATGGAATTTCCAGTAATACATTTCCTGTGCCGGAAGAGGAGTATACTCATACTTCTTTGTCGAAGTGCCTACAAATCGCTGAGAAAATCGCAGGAAAAGAGAATGGATTTGCAGTAGTCCAGTTCCCTGGGAATTGGTACGAGGACGGATTCCTTCGGAATCGGTCGGAGGGGCAGACTCTTCTCGAAATCTGTCGTCACTTCGACCTTCTTCCCTTGATCAACCGACCACTCAATTCCTTCCAGGCTGGAAAAGGAATGGTCCGACTTTCTTACGCGCCCCAAAACCAAGCCCCAGATCAGTCGAAGTTACTACAAATCCTAGAACTCGAATCCTCTCTCTTGGAACCACTTTCTCCAAATCTGAACCGGAATTCACTTTCCAAACTCTGGCAAATTTATGGGGAGAAGATCCGCTCCGAAGAACAATTCCAAGCATTACTACAAAAATCCTGGATCCCTACTTTGAGAGGAGTAATTGACGAAGTATATTCTGAAAAAGGAAAAGAATCCGCAGAAGAATACCTAAGAGTTCTGAACACAGCACTTCCTTTATTAGAAGAGCAAATACAGATCCGTTCGTCTGAAAATCTATCCGGACTATACGAACGCCTGGTCTCCAAATATCATACAAACGGAGACGCCCCGGAAAGTTTATCCTCTCTCATGGTATTCCATTTGGCTTCTCTTCTGGAAAAAGGAACCGTTCTGCTCGGAATGAGAAAAAGAAAGTATGTAAGGGATATTCTTCCCATCTTCAAAAAACAACTACCGGAAATCCCAAGGTCGGAATGGGGAGAAAATGGAATTCGATCCTGAAATACTTTCCATATTAGAAAAAGTGAAACAAGGAGACGCAGATTCCAGTTTCGACTACGCCTGGGGAGAAGGAAGAAAACTCTACCTAAAAGGAAGATATTTCGAATTACACGAGGTATTCGAATTCCAATGGAAGAAGGAAATTGGAGGAAGAAGGCTACTATTACATGGATGGATCCAACTTGCTATTTCCTTGAATAAGGCTTTCGTAAAACCGAATATACGCGGATCCAAAATGCAGGCGGAAAAGTCCAAGGAAAAGTTTTTAAAACTTTTCGAAACCGGAGAACTTTCTCCAATCGGAAAAGACCAAACCGATGGTATCATCTATTTCCTGGAAAAATTTTTGAGCTTATTTGAAAGCGAAGAAAGTTGGGACCTCGAACGAATTAAGGAACTTTCTCTACCTGAAATGCAAGAAAACGCAAAGGAATTGTTTTCAAGTTCTGTTTTCCCAGCATCGTGACCCTATGGAAGTTTCCGATCCTCAAAACAAAAACCAAGAAAGCGGATTTTTCGAATCCGGAGGTTATAAGCTCCATTATACAAAACGGGACAATGGAAAGAAAAGAGCATTACTTTTGCTTCACGGATTTATGGATTCTTCCCAAACCTTTTTGTTCCAGGAAGAATATTTATCCAAATATTTCGATCTTTACCGTTTCGATTATAGAGGGCATGGAGATTCAGAATGGTTGAGAGAAGGTTTCTACCACTTCATGCTTCCTTTAGTGGACACAAAAACATTCATCCAAAAATTTCTTCCTGAGAAATTCCATATACTCGGACATTCCATGGGAGGAGGCTTAGGATCGCGGCTTGCTGGATTGTATCCGGAAAGAGTTGAAAGCCTTATATGTCTGGAAGGATTTAGTTCTCTCCAGGATCCGGAAAAGGAAAGAAGAAGGTTCCTTGGTTGGTTGGAAAATTGGGAACTGAGTCTCGCAGGAAAGGATAGAAAACGTCAAAAAAATTTCAGATCGGTGGAAGATGCCGCTGCAAGGCTTGCACCCATCTACCCTAGACTTCCTAAAGAAAGACTTTTAAAAATTACCGAAACATTAACAAGACCAGCAGAAGAGGGAGGATATATGTGGAAAAGTGATCCTTCTTACAAAAACGGGCCTCCAGTTTTTCTAAGTCCTCAGTTTACCAGACATCTTTGGGAGACAATTTCCTGTAATGTTCTCGTCGTTTATGGACAGAAAACACATTTAGCATTGGACGATAGCAAGGAAGTATTCTCTCATATTAGAAATTTGAAATATATTGAAATAGAAGATGCAGGTCATAATATGCATCACGATCGTCCGGAACTTCTTGAGACTATACTCGATGAGTTTTACGTAACAAATTTAAAGTAAACGGACCTTTCGTACGATTCGATGTCGGATAACGTATTTTTTACTCACGTATGTATAGTACGAAAATTCGGAGACATAAAAAAATTTCCTAATATTTTTCAAAAAGAACTTGTACTTTTAGAGTACCGGAATAGTTTTCCTCCAACGTTTTGTAGTTAGGGGCGAACATGGTCAGCAGCAAATTTAAAGAACAAATGGAAAGATACGTAAACTACCGAGGGATAGACATCATTCTTCATTTAAAAGACGGTTCTATCATCGAATTAGATAAAAACAGAAGACTCGTAGGTGAAGAGATCGTATATTTTCCACAAAAAGCGAACCCTAGTAAAATTTCTCTTACCATGATCCAAAAAGCGGATCTATTCGTCGCCTAAGCAAAACGACGAATCCCTTCAATATGATCAAAACGACACCGGGAAATCCCGGTGTTTGTTTATCGGCCAGTCCTAAAACTTACGCTAAGGTCTGGATCAATTCTTCGATCTCTTTGATCTTGTCGAAATCCTTTTCCGTATAATTCAAGAACACATCGTATTCCGCATCGGAAACACGGTCGCACTTGATCACTTTCATTGGAATATCGATGGAACCGGAAACGCTGATCGTTCCTACTTGCAGAGCCAAGTTGGTTCCAGGTTCCCAGGGAATTTCGGTTCTATGCACGATTCCAACGAGCACGTTTTCTGCGATCCTCAGCTTAGAACTTTCTAACACCTGAAAGCCTACGTTAAGTGTGGAGGGGATTCTATTGTATCTCATGGCGGTTTTTCCTCCCGGTTTTCTGAAAGAGCTTAGATTCAATCGCTTACGTTCCGATTAAGATCCTTTTACGATCTTGAAAAAATCGGTTGAGCGAGAGCGATTCTCCTATTTAAAGCAATTTCTATACCAGTAATCATATATTCAGCCCCGGACAGAAAGAAAATCGTGCAATGCACCAAAATATTAAGTCGCTTTCCATTATAACGAATACTTGGCTAAGTTTAGCGGAGAAGGGATTGGATCTTCTTAGGATATCTACCTTGAATCTTGGTATTTAGTCGAAGTTACTACATTTTCAGATCTTAAAGCCTAACGGGATATTCCTCCGTTCTGCTAATTTATTAAGCGAATTGGAAATTTTTCATTCCGGAATCACTTTTCCCCGTTCCCTTTTTTTCTTTTCTAGTTATTTATTCCAAGGTTATAACGGCAGAGGTGTTCGACCATATTTGGTTGAATCACGAGATTATTTTGTCCGAATGGATTCTTAAAGAATTTAGAGAAGTATGTTCTCGTAAATTTAAGATCAAAGAAAAAGAGATCTCCGAAGTGTTAGAACATCTGAGGGCAGGAGCAAGAGTTTACCAGCTTAATGGTCTTCCGCCGAAAGTTTGCGCAGATCCGACTGATGATAATATCCTTCATATTGCAGAATTTTCAAAGGCAGATTGGATCTTGAGTGGAGATTCCGACCTTCTGAAATTGAAACAGTTTCAGAAAATCGAAATCATTTCTCCTTGAGAATATAAACTGAAATCTTTAGTCTGAGTAGAGAATCAGTAAAGAATTCTGGTCTTGATAGAACCTGGATGTCTTTCTATTCTTTCTTTCAGTTCATCTCCCACGCTCATATTGATTACCATGGAGAGATATCCGATCTCTGCGCTGGTTCCTAAATGTTGGGAACTGATATTTGCACCGATCTCAGAAACCATACTGTTGATATCCTTAAGGAATCCAGGTTGGTTTTTGTGAACATTCAGAATTCTGTACATTCCCTGAGGGATCGGATTCAGCTCTATATTAGGAAAGTTTACAGCAAAAGTAGTGGAGCCATTGTTTACAAACTTCAAAAGTTTAGAAGCAACTTCCGTTCCGATATTCTTCTGCGCTTCTTCCGTAGAACCACCGATATGAGGGGTCAATATTACGTTTTGCAGATTTTGCAAAGGAGTTATGAATGGATCGCTGTTTGATTCAGGCTCTTGTGGAAAAACATCCACACCAGCGCCTGCGATATGTCCTGCCTTAATCGCCTCAGCCAGGGCTTCCAGATCCACAACCTTTCCTCTGGAAAGATTGATGATATAAGCTCCTTTTTTCGTAGCTTTGATTTCCTTAGCACTGTATAAATTCGTCGTTTCAGGAAGTTCAGGCACATGAAAGGTAACAAAATCGGAAACAGAGAGTAGTTCTTCGTAAGAATTGATCGGAGTCGCATTTCCTAAAGGAAGAACTGTTTGTGTATCATAATAGATCACTTTTAGGCCCATTGCTTCTGCGAGGACGGAGACTTGGCTACCGATGTGACCGTAACCTACGATCCCCAGAGTTTTTCCCCGGACCTCAAAGCAGTTCTTAGAGATTTTATTCCAGATCCCTGCGTGAGTATTTCGGATATGATCCGGAACCCTTCTTGCTAACATTACGATTTCTGCAATTACAAGTTCGGCCACGGAGCGAGTATTAGAATAAGGAGCGTTGAATACCGGGATCCCTTTCTTCTCCGCTTCCGCCAGGTCCACTTGGTTTGTTCCGATACAGAAACAACCCACGGTCATAAGGCGTTTTGCCTTAGCTAAAACGGGTGCGGTCAGATTCGTTTTACTTCGGATCCCCAGAACATGAATGTTCTCGATTTCTTTCGAAAGTTCGTCTTCGCCCAGGGCTTGGGGGAGAAGGCGGACATTAAAACCGTCTTTTTGAAAGAGTTGGAATGCGTCTTGGTGTACATTCTCTAAGAGGAGGACGTTTATCTTTTCTTTCGGGTAGGAAATCATAGTTCTATAGCCATGGAATGTATCCTCGGCTTCTCTGAAAACGGATTTTTTACTTCACCTTTAGGGGATCGTGAGAAGAATGGAATGGAAATCATCCGGAGACCGCTATTCAATGATCCGTTCCAATTTTTCATTTTTACAAGTTTCACTCTTGGCCGTATTTTTTGCCGTTTTTCTGAATTCTTGCTCGGCACGGGTCCAAGTCCTTCCGGAACCGGTGGTGGAACAGACACTTTTCAGAAGCGGTCCCATCTGCCCCGGAGCAATTTTCTGCAGCTTAGGAAAACCTGGATCCCTGAACTTTAAAGGGATCTTGGTGAATAAAACAGGGGAAAAGCCGATCTTCTTGGAATATTATATGAGCTCTTTTGAAGAAAGTTTTCCGATCGGGATCTCTATGAAGTTAGACCAAACCTGGCATAACCTCAGAAAAACTTCTACGGATTACGGAGATACTGTTCGCGTGGTTTCCATTCTTCCTGTGGATGTGGCTGACAAATTACTCTCGGCGAAAGAAATCCAATTCAGCTTTTCTTCCAGAGATAATACGAGCACATATACTTTGAGTTCTTCCAATACGGATAGCTTGAAATCCCTACTGAAGGATCTAAAAGAAAAATTGGATTCTCAAGCAAGACTAACAATTACAAATCATTAAGATCTTTGCCCGAGGTATCTCGGGCAACTTTCATCCGCCCGAGCAAACCAATGACTCGGGCTTCGTAGACAAAATACTCTTATTCTGGTCTCATCAGAGGGAATAAGATAGTATCTCGGATAGAATGAGAATTTGTGAGTAACATCACCAAACGATCTATCCCGATCCCGAGACCTCCCGTAGGCGGCATTCCATATTCAAGTGCTCGGATATAATCCTCGTCCATCATGAATGCTTCATCGTCTCCCGCTTCTCTTTGTTTTACTTGATCTTCGAATCTTTCTTTTTGATCGAATGGATCATTTAACTCAGAGAATGCATTCCCGATCTCTCTGCCTACTATATAAGGCTCGAATCTTTCCACATAACCCGGATTTTCAGGATTCGATTTTGCTAATGGAGAAAGTTCCTTCGGATAATCAGTTACAAACACAGGCTGGATCAGATTTGCTTCCGCTTTTTCTGAGAATACCTCGTCCGCTACTTTCCAGATAGAAGTACATTTGCTTGCATCCACTTTTACGGAGCTTGCTTTTTCTTTTGCTTCTTCTAGGGTTTTTACCTGAGAGAAATCGATCCCCGAATATTCTTTGATAATATCCACATATTTCACCCTTCTCCAAGGAGGGCTAAGATCCACGAGGTCGTTTCCGTATTTGATCTTGAGAGTTCCGCAGATCTTTTGGGCAACAGTGGTGATCAGTTTTTCAGTTAGCTCTAACATTTTTCCCATATCACCATAAGCCATGTACGCTTCCAGCATGGTGAATTCAGGATTGTGTTTAGTAGAAATACCTTCGTTCCTAAAATTACGGTTCAATTCGAAAACTCTATCGAGTCCACCTACGATAAGACGTTTCAGGTATAATTCAGGAGCGATCCTTAAGAATAACTGCATATCCAATGTATTATGATGAGTTACGAACGGTCTAGCTGCAGCTCCTCCTGCGATCGGTTGCATCATAGGGGTTTCTACTTCCAAAAATCCTTCGGAAGTAAGGAAATTTCGGATCTCAGATACGATCTTACTGCGAGTGATAAAAGTATCTCTTACATGATCGTTTACAACCAAATCCACATAACGCATCCTGTATCTTTGCTCGACGTCGGCGAAAGCGTCGTAAATCACTCCATCTTTCTCTTTTACGACCGGCAGAGGGCGCACACATTTTGCAAGTAAGGTAACAGAAGTTAGATGAAGTGTGGTCTCTCCCTTTTGGGTTTGGAAAAGATAACCTTCTATCCCGATCAGATCTCCTAAATCCAAACTTTTGAAAAGAGTGTAGTTCTCTTCACCCAGATCGTCTCTGGTTGCATAAAGTTGGATGACTCCGGACCTATCCTTTAAATGAGCAAAACTTGCTTTTCCCATCACACGTTTGGAATGCAAACGTCCGCCTAATAGAAATTTTTTCTCCTGGCCTGTGGGAGCTTTAGAATACAGTTCGATCAAAGATGCCGAATCGGAATCAGGAAAGAATCGGATAGGGTAGGGATCTACACCTTTCTCCTTTAGATTTTTGATCTTCTCGATTCTTTGTTGGATAAGTTCGTTTGTTTCTTTTAAGTCTTGGGACATCTTAATTTCCTAATAGTATCAGATATAAATGTTTCGAGAGTCTTCCTAAGATGGACTCCAGGCTTTTCGGTTTTGTGAACCAATCCCAGGATCCGATCCCTTCGCTTACTTTGGAGACTGCGATATAAATTCCCGCAGGTTCCAATACGTTCCTATATAATTTTAACAAGGTCGCAGAATCATATTCTTTTCCTATCAAAAGAAAAGTTTTCCACTGGCGATCCAATGCGATCTTTAAAAGTGTTTTCGGGAATTCCTGAGGACCAGCTTCTACCGTATAAACTAAGACCTTGGTCTCATCTACTCCTAATGAAACCAGATAGGTTTGCAAAGAGACGCTCGGATCTCCTACGATCCCCAGATCGGAATCTTGGTTGGGAGATGAATGTAAAATAACGATCACTGGAGCCAGGCCTTTCTTCCATAAAGCGGCAGCTTGTTTAAATTTATCTTTTTTACCAGTTTCGATAGCTTCCAATACAATAGCGTCCGATTTTTTGGGATCCGCTTTGGAGACTAAAAGATAAGGAGCAGAGAAGAATAAGATCAAAAATAGGATCAATAATCCGAAAAAGCCGTAAGATACAAGTTTGGCTTTGTCTAAGAAATCTTTAACGGAGAGAGCACCCGATGTCATAGTTTTACCGAGGGTTCGTTTTTCTAAATGGAGGAAGGGGTTTCAGGTAGGACGAATTGCTCGAGAGGGGACTCGAACCCCTACACCGAACCGGCACAAGCACCTCAAGCTTGCGTGTCTACCAATTCCACCACCCGAGCGGTCGCGATTGACAGAATGGGTGAGTAGGCTCCAGTGTCAAGGAAATTCAAACCAGGGTAGAGTCAGACCAGTTCGTACTTTTTCTTCTGCTTTTTATCTTCCGGATCCAAGATGAATCTTTCAGGATGAAATACAATATTCCAATATCTTTTGGAATAAGCCACCACTCCAATACTTAGGATCAAGACCAAGACATAACCCGAATATTCCGGATGATGGAAGAAATGATTTTCAGGCAAAGTAGGACCGATCAGAGGCAAGGTCATATACCACAAAACCGCAGCTGCAACAAGACCAACTCCGATCTTACCCCACCAATTCGGTTTTCCTTGGATCCCTCTTTTTAAATACAAGAATCCACCCAACCAGACTCCTAAAGTTTCTCTTAGGATATAGATAAGAAGGATCCAAAGAGGGAATTGATAATAATGAACGATAACTGACAGTCCACCTATTGTGACGAACTTATCGCAGATAGGATCCAGGTATTTTCCCAAGACGGATTCTTGGGAGAGTAGGCGGGCTAGAAACCCGTCTAGAAAATCTGTGAGCACTGCGAGAATACAGGTACCTATGGCTAAAAATAAATATTCGCTGCTACGAGGAGACTCGATATGTTTGCGAGTGAAATGTATAAAAAAAGGAAGAAGTAAAACTCTAGAGACGGATAAAAAATTAGAAAGTGTAAACACCCTCTCTTCGAGTAGATCCTTTGGTTTTTTTTCGTGAAGCATTTAAGAAGGCCAGTAGTCGGAAAAACTCCGCTATTGGAAAGGCTATGGAAGGGACTTAAAAATTCATCCCTTTTTCAGATAAACGAATTGACCCCCGAGCTCGCTCAGAAATTATGTTCTTCATAAAAGGAGCTGTAGCTCAGCTGGTTAGAGTGCCTGCCTGTCACGCAGGATGTCGCGGGTTCGAGTCCCGTCAGCTCCGAAATTCCCAAACAATCTAAGATTTGGCTCGAAGGTGGGTCAAATAAACTCTTCCGAGTCCTTCTTAATAATAATTTCTCCGATCTCTTCCAAATCACGTAAGGCGGTCAGAATACTGTTTCTTGCGTCTGTGATCTCTTTCAGGGTCACTTTTCCTCGGATATCCATACTTTCTAAAATATCATTGGCCCTGTTTTTGGACATTGCCTCGAAGAAATGAGCCTTGATCTGGTCGGAAGCTCCTCTTAGAGCGATTGCGATCAGATCGTCGTCTCCTATTCGATTGATGATTAACCTCATTTCTTTGGAATTGAGAAGAAGAACATCTTCGAATGTGTACAATTTTTCCCGAACCTGAGAGGCAAGTTCAGGAGATTGTTCTTCTAGTTCTTTTAGGATAGTCTCTTCTAAAGATTTATCCATGTGATTTAGAATATTTGCGAGAGCTTCGGCTCCTCCGGCTTCGCTGAATTCGGATTTGTCCCTTTGTTCATATTTTTTCTTAAGAACTTTTGCGATCTGACGGATCGCATCTGGATGGGTTTTGGTCGTATTTGCCAGTCTTAGCGCGACCTTACTTTGTAGTTCTTTTGGAAGGAACTTAAGCGTTTCCGCTGCTTTTTTAGGATGTAAAAATGCAAGTGTGACTGCGATCGTTTGGGTATGCTCCGGTGCTAGAAGGTGAGCGAGTGTTTGGGGTTCCGCGTCGTTTAAGAAGGAAAAATCTTCTTCAGTGTCCTTTCTATCTAGTTTTCCTAATATGTTTTCGGATTTTTCTTTACCCAGGGACTTTTGAAGTAACTCTCTGGCGGTTTCAATTCCGCCTCTGGATTCTGAGGCCAGGTCTTTTAGGGAACCTTGGAAATCTAAGAGAACTTCCTCTTTTTCGGATTTGCTGATCGTTTTGATCTTTGCCATTTCCTGGACGATCTCTTCGATCAACTTTTCATCCAGCTGGGCTAATGCCTTGGCAGCTGCTTCCTTGTCTAAGGATAACAGTAGCATTGCTGCTTTTTTAACTTTTTGGTCTCTGGTTTTAAGATTGGAATCTTGGTCCACTGCTTCTTCGCCCACAAAGAAATCAGGCAAGTAACCGAAGAGGATGTTCCAGAAAATTTCGAAACACTTCCAACCAACCGGCTCCTACCGCACCGTCTACCACTCTATGATCACAAGAAAGGCAGACTGAAAGAGTTTTTCCAGGGACTATACTTCCGTTTTTGAGTACCGGTTTGGATACCACGTTTCCTACTGCGAGGATTGCGGCCTCAGGTTCGTTGATTACCGCTGCAAAACGATTTACTCCGAACATTCCCAAATTGGAAACAGTGAAGGTTCCGTCTGAAAACTCTTCCGGTTTGAGTTTTCGTTCCCTTGCACGGGAAGCAAGCTCTTTTACCGTCCTACCTATTTCTAAAACGGACCTTTTGTCTGCGTTCCTTACATAAGGAGTAATTAGACCTCCTTCGATAGAAACTGCTACACCCACATCTACTCTTCCATGTTTTAAGATATGATCTTCTCTCCAGGAAGAATTTACTTCCGGTACTTTTAGAAGCGCAAGTGCAGAAGCTCTGATAATAAAATCGTTTATACTGAGTTTGATCTCTTCTCCGGATTCCTTTAGGTCGGAGTTAAAATTTTCCCTCAAATGTACGAGCGCATCTGCATCAATTTCCATATCCAAATAGAAATGAGGCTGGTGGGTTTTGGAATGAACCAAACGAGAAGCGATCGTTTTTCTCATTCCAGAGATGGGAAGTTTCTCTTCTTGTATATGCCCTCCAGCAAATGGAGAAGTTCCGCTCGCCGAAAATGAGGAGATCCCGTTTTCAATATCTCGTTTGATAATTCTACCGTCAGGTCCGCTTCCTCTGATCTTGGAAAGATCAATGCCAGTTTCCTGGGCCAAACGTTTTGCTAAAGGAGAAGCCTTTACTCTTCCTTCAAGTGCTCCAGGAGAAAGTCCTCTGGAAACGGGGCTTTCTTTGGGTGCAGGGGCCTCTTCCTCTTCTTCCTCGGAAACTGTCGAAGATACTACAGTTTCCTGTTTTTTAGGCGCCGGGCTTGCGGTAGGCGAGGCAGCCGGAGAAGGTGCTGGGGTAGAAGTAGCCGAGGCAGATGACCTGGACTTGGCTTCCGAGAGTAGGGAGGTGATATCTTCTCCCGCTTTTCCTATAATTGCAACCGGGGCTCCTACGGGGAGTTTGGCGCCTTCCTGGGCTAGGATTTCCAAAAGTACTCCGGAATCAAATGCCTCCATTTCCATGACCGCTTTATCGGTTTCGACCTCGGCTAATATTTCCCCGATGGCGACCGAGTCACCCTTCTTCTTCAGCCATTTTACCAAAACACCTTCCGACATTGTCGGGGAAAGTTGGGTCATTTCGGAAATTTTTGCCATATATTTTTCCTGTTTATAATATAATAATATTCGAATATTATGAATTACTTAATCATTTCTCTGACTTTTTTGATAATTTTATCTTCGCTTGGCAGGGAGGATTTTTCAAGATTGGCAGCATAGGGCATAGGCACATCTTCCTGGGTGATCCTTTCTACCGGAGAATCCAGATAATCGAATGCTTCTTTTTGGATAAGATAGGCAACTTGTGCGCCGAATCCCGCCACATTCCAACCTTCTTCCACTATGAGAGCTCTATTTGTTTTCCTGACAGAAGCCAAAATCCCTTCTTCGTCTAAAGGTCTTATACTTCTTAGATCTAAAACTTCGACTGAAATTCCTTCTTTTGCCAGTTTTTCCGCTGCGGGAAGGACATACATAAGGGCTCTAGACCAACTGATGATCGTGAGTTGTGTACCTTCTCTTTTGATATCCGATTTACCCATCGGGATCAAAAATTCTCCGTCCGGAACTTCTCCCTTAGAGCCGTACAATACCTCGCTCTCTATGAAGATGGTTGGGTTATTATCTCGGATGGAAGTTTTTAAAAGTCCGTAAGCATCTGATGGAGTGTAGGGGGCGAGCACCTTTAAGCCGGGTATATGTGCATACCAACTCTCGAAGGATTGGGAGTGTTGGGCTGCGAGTCTTCCTCCAGCGCCTCCTGCACCCCTGAAAACGATTGGGATCGGAAATTGTCCCGCACTCATATAATTCATTTTCGCCGCGGAGTTGATGATCTGATCGATTGCCACAAGTGAGAAGTTCCAGGTCATAAATTCTATGATTGGTCTAAGGCCTACCATAGCCGCACCTATTCCGACTCCTGCAAAACCGTTCTCAGAAATTGGAGTGTCTATGATCCTTCTTTCTCCGAACTTAGCGAGCATTCCTTGGGAAACTTTGTAGGCGCCTTCGTAATGACCTACTTCTTCTCCCATGAGAAAGATATTCGGATCCTTCTCCATTTCTTCCGTCATTGCGCGATTGAGTGCTTCTCTGTAAGTGAGTACTGCCATTATACGTTCTCCGCATAAACATGCTTGTACAACCAACCAAGAGGAGGTTCTTCACTTTTTTCTGCGAAGTCTACAGATTCCTCTACGGTTTTGAGAATGATCTCATCCATCTTGGTCAATTCTTCTTGGGCCCAACCCGCTGCGAGTAGATCCTTTTCTGCTTTGATCAGAGGATCTCCTTGTTTATATTTTTCTAATTCTTCTTTGGTCCTGTATTTTGCTGGGTCCGACATAGAGTGACCTCTGAATCTATAGGTGGAAATTTCCATGAGAGTAGGGCCTTCTCCTCTTCTTGCTCTTTCCACTGCGACCTTTACGTGTTCTCTGACTTTTCGGACCTCGTCACCTTCTATATGATCTCTAGCAATATCATAAGCGGCAGCTCTTACGGAAACGTCTTTGACTGAGAGAGCTCTATATTCCGGAGTTCCCATTGCGTAGTGATTGTTCTCACAGATCATGACTAATGGAAGTTTCCAGATAGCGGCTAAGTTCATTCCTTCGTGAAAGGATCCGATGTTTGCTGCACCTTCTCCAAAAAAACATAATGTAACTGCACCGTCTTCGCGATACTTGGAGGCGTAGGCGATTCCTGCGGCAAGAGAGATATGCCCGCCTACAATGCCATGCCCTCCCATGAAATTCTTCTTTTTATCGAAAAAGTGCATGGAGCCTCCGTTTCCGGATACAATCCCAGTTCTTTTGCCGAATAATTCAGCCATGAGAGCTTTTGGCTCTAATCCTCTGGCGAGTGCGTGGCCATGATCTCTATAGGTGGAGACTATATAATCTTTTTGTTCTAAAGCGGAGATTGCTCCCACTCCCACAGCTTCTTGACCGATGTATAAATGGCAGAAGCCGCCGATTTTGCCCATGCTGTACGCTTTTGCGGAAGCTTCTTCGAAGCGACGGATCAAAAGCATTTGTCTGTATAATTCTAATAGATCTTCGGTTTCTTTTTTTGTTTTTGGTTGGCTCATAGTACTTTAGGAAATACGAAAACAATCGCAAAATATCTTCTTAGAACTAGGATATGCAAACTGATTTCAGAAATTTTTTGAAAAATCCCATCTTTAAGAAAGGGGAGTGCTTTTTTCAAAAAAATGCTTATGGAAATTTCCGATTCGTTCGAACTTTTAGATGAGCCCAAAAAAGGAAAATTTTTTCTAAAATTTCTCCAATTCTGTTTCCCTCCTTTCTTCATAAATCGCTTAAAATCGTTAAAAAACGGCTAAAATGAGCGAAAAACTCCATTTTCGTTAAAATTAATCTAGGCTAGGTGCTTCACCGAAGATATATCTGAAGGAAACCCTGAATTTCGAGGTTTTTCTCGGATTTCAGCCTTCATTAAATATATAGAAAAAAAGACCAAAACCAAACCAGCACAAGATCCCGGCACGGATGCCGGGCTCATGATCAGTTTCAAGGAGGAAACTCATGATCATTAACCATAACTTAGCCGCGATTAACTCCCACCGCGTTCTGAAGTTCCAGAACAACGAAGTGGCGAAAAACATGGAGGCTCTTTCTTCCGGTATGCGTATTAACCGCGCCGGTGATGATGCATCCGGTCTAGCCGTTTCCGAGAAAATGAGAACTCAGGTGAAAGGACTTCGCCAAGCGGAGAGAAACACTGAGGACGGCATGTCCCTGATCCAAACTACGGAAGGATATCTGCAGGAAACTAATGATATCATCCAGAGGGTCCGTGTACTTGCTATCCAATCTTCCAACGGAATCTACGGTGCAGAAGACCGTCAGATGATCCAAGTAGAAGTTTCTCAGCTTATAGACGAAATTGATCGCATTTCCTCCCAAGCAGAGTTTAACAAGATGGCATTGCTCCAAGGCGATTTCGCTCGTGGATCAAGAACCGCTTCTATGTGGTTCCACATCGGACCGAACCAGCACCAGAGGGAACGTGTCTATATCGCAACTATGACCGCTAAGGCTCTGAATTTGATCAAGTCTGACGGGACACTTTTGACTCTTTCTACTGCTGAACTTTCTAACGAAGCAATCGGCTTTCTTGACGATGCTTTAATGAAAATCAACAAACAAAGAGCAAATCTTGGAGCTTACTATAACAGATTAGAGCATGCCTCTAAAGGTCTGATGGTAGCTTACGAGAACATCCAAGCTTCAGAGTCGAGAATCAGGGACGCGGATATGGCAGAGGAAACTGTTGCATTCACCAAGAACCAAATTTTGGTTCAATCGGGAACTGCAATGTTAGCACAAGCTAACGTAAGACCTCAGTCTGTCCTCCAGTTACTTAGGTAATTAGGACTTTCCGGCAGCGGGAGCAGTAATGCTCCCGCACCGGGAACTTTTCTGTAGAACTCCGAAGCCGCGTTATGCGGCTATCCTTGTCTACAGACCTAAGAAAAGGTACAGGAAAAACGTCGGGTCTCTAACATTCTTCATCCCCAATTTTTTTCCGGTTCCTTTTCCGAGGACGATTCCGAGGAAACGAAAACCGGGTTAGTAATAACCTAAAGCTTATTGTACTTTTGTAAGATCGTGATCGTAAGATTACGCTCTTGCTGTTGATTGAAAATATCCTAACTCTTCGAGGGAGAAGATGACCTGTCGGGTGGTCCGACCGGGTCCATCCCGGAACACCGGACAGGTCATGTCCGATCGGAGGATAGGGAGATCCTCCGGAAACTCTCTACAAGGAGTGTAGGATGATTATCAATCACAACCTGAGTGCGGTGAATTCTCACCGCTCTCTGAAGTTCAACGAGCTAGCTGTGGATAAAACCATGAAAGCTTTGTCTTCCGGCATGCGGATCAATTCTGCCGGCGACGACGCTTCGGGTTTGGCTGTCTCCGAAAAACTCAGAACGCAGATCAACGGACTGAGGCAAGCGGAGAGAAATACGGAAGATGGGATGAGTTTCATCCAGACTGCAGAAGGATTCCTTCAACAGTCTTCGGATATCATCCAAAGGATCCGGGTTTTGGCCATCCAAACCTCGAATGGGATTTACAGCCCCGAAGACAGACAATTGGTTCAGGTGGAAGTTTCCGCCCTAGTGGACGAAGTGGATCGTATTGCTTCTCAAGCCGAGTTCAATAGATTCAAATTGTTCGAAGGAGACTTCGCTAGAGGTTCCAAAAGAGCTTCTATGTGGTTCCATATGGGACCGAACCAGAACCAAAGGGAAAGGTTCTTCATTGGAACTATGACTTCCCGAGCTTTAAAGCTTACCAAGGCGGACGGTAGACCGATAGCGGTCTCTTCTCCTGGGGAAGCGAACGAAGTGATCGGCCTAGCCGATGCTGCGCTCGGAAAGATCATGAAGCAGAGGGCGGATATGGGAGCTTATTTTAATAGGCTGGAACATTCCGCAAAAGGTCTCATGGCAGCGTACGAAAATATGCAGGCCTCCGAGTCCAGAATTCGTGACGCCGATATGGCGGAGGAGATGGTTGCTCTAACTACAAAACAAATACTCGTGCAGAGTGGTACGGCGATGTTAGTGCAAGCAAATCTTAAACCGAATTCGGTCCTCAAACTTCTCCAAATGTAGTTTTCGGGAACAGGCACCACCGGAAGGGAAATCCTCCGGTGGTTTTTTTATTTTGGGGCGAATCTTTCCCCTAACCATTTAGATCCTTCTGGGTTGAGATGGTTGCCGTCTCTATACATTAACTTTCCATCTTTTATTGCCCAACACCAATATTGGTCGCAAAGTTGTTTCCAAGGTTCCCAGATTTTTACTTCGTTAATCGGAAAGGAATCAGATATATAATCTAAAATTTTATGATAATCTTGATTGCGTTCGTCGAATTCTCTCCTTGAGACAGCGCAAGGATTTTTGACTCCATAATATGTAAGCCTAAAAGGTCTTTGGTTTCCGCAAGCCTTAGGATCGAAACCTAATTCAGGATTATCCGAAATCAGAATTACCTTTTTCCCGGAAGACTGAAGTTTGCGGACGGTCTCGAACAATGAAATTTTATAAATTTCTTTCGAATCTTTTAGACTCGTATTTAGACTTGTTACCATTCTGGCATCAATATGGTTCTCGATTTCTCCAAAACCTTTTCCAGTCATATGTGTCGGGCCTCTTCCGCTTAAAATAACCGTTTTGATGGACTCACTATCTGAGACGTATTTCAGAATTCTTTGTGTGATAGAACATTCGAAATTGCGATATTTTGTAACACCTGCTAGGATCGGACATGCACTCATTCCCAAGAGTATTAAATTTTTGTTTTGCTTGATTCGGTAATATTCGGATAGTCCATAATAAAAATGTTCGGAATGGCTATCTCCGATAAGAGCAATTTCGGGATTTTGGTTCGAATCGGTATAAGAACAATAAGTTAGGCCTTGTCCTAAAGCAGTCTTGAATTCTTCCCGGCAGTCTTTTTGAGTGAAACTCCATTTCTGAAACGTTAAGTCAGAGGTTTCAAATTCTCTTCCCCTAAATTTCAATCCTTGATTCGTGTAGATAAATCTTCCTACTATTCCTATAGAAACGAGTAAAATTACGAGAATAATAGAAATGTATCTGCTCTCTTTGAAACGGATTTTCTTTTCCAAAAATGCCCAAGTCAAATATGAGAACAAAATAGATATGAAAACTGCAAGTACTCGAATTTGCCAAATCGGAGTTCCTCCTTCTAAAATATTTGCAAAGGATAGTAGAGGCCAATGCCATAAATATAAGGGGAAACTAATCAAGCCAAAAAATATAGAGATAGGGTTTCCTAAAACTTTACGATTAAATCTAGAACGATTTCCTGAATTGATAAGTAATACCGCTCCTAATACAGGAACTAAAGCCAGGAATCCGGGAAATGCGGATCCTTTTTTAATTAGAAAAATTCCTAAAAAGATACATAAGATTCCTAATACCGATTGAAGCTCCGGAAAGATTGGATTTTTATCCGGATCTGCGACCTTCTTTTTAAATTGATGATACCAAGCGAGTAGTGATCCAGATAGAAGCTCCCAAACACGAGTGCTAGGTAGATAAAAGGTTCTGACTGGATCAGAGTATATATTCCAAATATTTAAACCGAAAGAAATAAAAGTGAGAATAACGGTGACCAATATGAGATTTCGTTTGAATTTATGAGTCAAAAATAGGAGTAGGGGCCATAAAATATAGAATTGCTCTTCGATTGCCAATGACCATAGATGTAAAAGCGGTTTTTGTTCGGATAAAGGATTAAAATAATCAGTAAAATCACGTAAAAAATCAAAATTAGAATAAAAGAATACTCCGGCTACGGTTTGTTTTCCTAAGTTCTTGTATTCTTCCGAGAATAGAGAGAAATATCCGAATATTAGACAGACAATTAGTACTGTAGATAGCGCGGGGAAAATTCTACGTATTCTTCGGGAATAAAAATCTAAAAAGCTAAAATTCCCTAATTCGAGAGAGCGGGATAAAATCGTGGATATCAGGTATCCTGAAATCACGAAAAATATATCTACCCCGATAAAGCCTCCGATCATAAATTCAGGAAAAGCGTGGAAGATCACCACGGAAAGTACCGCAAGTGCCCTAAGCCCGTCTATATCCGGGCGATACTTTAAAGATTTAGTATGGCTCATGTAAAAGATTCGAACGGTTTCTTCTCTTTCAGATGGAAAAGAGAGTTTATGTCAGTATAGAATTTTGATTGGATCTCCTCGTCAAGTCAAACCTCCTCGAGATCCGCATTAATACAGATTCTCTAAGGTTCAGAATATTATTTGGCCAATACTCGTGCAGAGTGGTATGGCGATGCTAGTACAAGCAAATCTTAAACCGAATTCGGTCTTCAGACTTCTTCAAATGTAGTTTTCGGGAAAGGCACCACCAAAAGGAAAATCCTCCAGCGGTTTTTTTACTTTAAACCCTTAAATTCGCGAGTTTGTCAGGAATTTATAATATTCATTCTTCATTTCCTGAGAAACCGTCGCTTAATTCTATATTCGTCTTTTTCTTTTTTTTCTAAACGTTTCGTTCCTAAAAAAAATCTCAGTTTTTTCTCTCTTATCTTAGATTTTCGGACCTCCACTTTTCGGGGAAAACTATATTTAAGTATTGACTTAATTAAGTTTATACTTAAATATATGGCTATGCAGGCTTTAGATGCGATTGCGGACCCAACCAGGCGCAAAATTTTGGAATTACTTTTCGAAGGCGAATTAGGATCGGGAGAAATTGCGGGACATTTTGATATAAGTTCCGCAGCGATTTCCCAACATCTTAAGGTTTTGAGAGAATGTAATCTGATCCAAGTGAGAGTGGATGGACAGAGAAGGATCCACTCGTTGGATTACAAAGGTTGGAAAGAGATCCAAGACTGGCTGGATAGAGCTAAATCTTTCTGGGAAGGAAGACTGGATCTTCTGGAAAAAGAATTGAGAGCCAATAAAATGAGAAAGGGGAGAAGATAGTGATGAAAGATCTATCTGTAAATAAAACGTATGGGACCTTCACTTCGGACACAGAGGTTCGTTTCGAAAGACTATTACCGGGACCGATAGAAACTGTTTGGGAATATCTGACGGATTCTGAAAAGAGGGGAACCTGGCTTGCGAAAGGGGATATGGAATTGAAGGTAGGAGGAAAAGTAGAACTAAACTTTTTGCATTCTTCTTTATCCGACGAAAAAACTTATCCTGATAGATTTAAGGCAATGGAAAATGGGATCAGCGGAGTAGAAACCGTCACTGCAATTGATGCTCCACGTCTTTTAAGTTTCACCTGGCATCCTGATTCTGAAGTAAGTTTCGAATTGGTCGAAAGAGGAGAGGATGTACTCCTTACTCTAAGACATCGGAAACTGACAGACGAGAATGGTAAACTCATGGTCTCTTCCGGCTGGCATACTCATTTGGATATTCTGGTTTCTAAACTTTATAAGGAATCAGTCCCTAAGTTCTGGCAGACATTTGCGCAATATGAAACTTCATATGAGGAAAAACTAAAAACTATCGTCAAGAAATAAGGACTTAAAATAAAAAAGCCGACGAATATCTCGCCGGCTTTTCTTTTAGATCGATTCTGAAATCGATTATTTATTCGGAGTGAACTCTAAAGTAACAACACCTCTTGCAGCAGACTTGACATTCATTTTCTTAGTAGCTAAGAAAGTAAATCCTCTGTCTTTTTTATAGACTAATTCGTCCATAAACAGAGCGTCTTTTCCAGGGTAGGTAACTTCCCACTCAGAACCACTTACATTGCTTGCTCTGACATTGATGTCTTTTGCAGCAGTCAATTCCGCCAGATCGTCTTTGAACTTAGTGGATTCGTCAGCATCCAATCCGGTAAACTTGAGGATGATTGTATTATTCTCAGTGAGATTGAACCATTCTTCCTTAAGTTGTTTGTTCACCTTTTTGGTTACGTCTTCTGCCCAACCCGCAAGTGCTTTTTCTCTGGAAACTTTTTGAGTGATATCTGCTCCACGAGCGTCTCCGTTTCCGGATGCTACGATTTTGCCGTCTCCCCAAAGTAGGATCACTTTGTAAGGTCCGGTGGCTGCAGTATTGAATAAAGGTCTATCCAAAGTTTTTCCACCGATTGCAGTTACAGGTGCTTGGTCTTCGGTCTCTACGGAACCTACTACCAAAACTTCTGCTCCCGAAGCCTGAGCTTGGATCAAAATTGCTGCTCCAGCATCCAAAGAGTTTACTGAATCCGCATTTAAGCCGGAAGGTTTAACAGTTTTAGAAGCAGTTCCTGGATCTACGATCTTGTTGCCTGCTTTTTTGAGTCCTTTGATGATCTCAGCTTCTGCAATATTACCATTGCTTAAAGGAGCAACAGCTGCTCCTCCTACTTTAGAAGGAACTAAAACTACAATTCTTGGATTTCCTACGTCAGCAAGTAAACCTTCTACAGCAGTGGAAAGTTTAGATTCTTCGATGGTACAACGAACTGTAAGTTTTAAAATTGGTTGAGTATCGATCTTACCTTGGTCTTCGGAAACGATATCGTAAGATTTTACGAATGCATCCGTTTTGGAAAGTAGACTAGAGCCTAAACTTTCTCCGTCGGAAGCTTGGCTTTTGTTGGAAATTTCTTCACCAACTACTTTACGTACCGCATTAACTTTTGCGTCTTTGATCGCTCTTTGTTTTGCGTTTGCTATATCGCCGTTATAGATCGGAGCCTCTCCGATCACGGTGATGGTATTTCCTTCTCTAGTGAATTCTTCTTTTTTCTTGCGTCGGGATCCGTCACCCGTAGCGCATGCAAAAGCGAAACCTAAAATCAGTGTGAGAGCGGTAATCCGCAGGATGGGCAGCTTTGCCATATCGCTTCCTTTTTCTCCTTGATGTATTGAATTCTGTCTATTTACTGAACAAATAAGGTATCTTACATGCGGTTCAAAGAAAGAAACAAAAAAATCCTAACTTTACTCATTTTTTTTCTGACAATTTCCTCAGGCTCCTGCGTAGAAGCGTCATCCAGAAGTCATATTTCAAAATCCAAAATTATCCCTGCCGAAGTTTCCTTCTACGAACAAGTGCTTCCTAGTCTTTCCGGGAAAACCGTTGTTCTCGTTACGAATCCATCCGGTATCGGCAGACATCCTGAAAAGATCCTGAAAGAGTTTAAGGATAAAAAGGTAAAGATCAAACATCTGATCGGACTCGAGCACGGATTTTTAGGATTGGAAGAAGACTTCAGTAAGTCTCCAGTCACGATGGACGAGACTTTTCAACTTCCTATCTATCATATTTATAAGGTAAAAAACTCCGAGATCCCTGCAATACTGAAAGGTGCAGACGCCGTCGTATTCGATGTAGTGGATATGGGAATGCGTTGTTATACATACGTAAGCGTTCTCAAACGTTTGATGGATAATTTGCCGGATCCAAACACTAAGTTTATTCTTTTAGATCATCCAAACCCCGCGTTGTATTTAGGTGCAAGAGGAGAAGGTATACAGAAGAAGTTTTTAAACTTTGCAGGAGAATTTCCATCTCTGTTTTTCACAGGTATGACTCTTGGAGAAGCTGCTGCTTTCTATAACGGAGAATATCTGGGTGGAAAAGTAAAACTGGATATCATCTCGCCTGAAAATCTAAAAAGAGGCTTTGATTGGGATAGAGAAGGAATCCCTTGGTCCACACCTTCTCCGAATCTACCTATGTTAGATTCCGCAAGAAATTATCTCGGGTTAGTATTATTAGAAGGAGTGAACGTCTCCGTAGGAAGAGGGACTCAGGCTCCATTCATATATTTCGGCGCTCCTTGGATGAACGAACCGGAAGATATTATCTCAGAACTGAACGATGACAGTAAAGGGGATTATTATTACCAAAGCGTATTTTTCAAACCTACCTTCGGTCCTTTTAAGGGAGAGATCTGCAGAGGCCTTCGTTTAACAGTTGTAAATCGTAAGTATGATCCTATCAGAATGGCGTATAATCTGACTTCCATTATGAAAAAGAAATATAAGGATTTCAAATGGAGACAGTATGCGGATGGATCCCATAATATAGATTTTCTTTGGGGAACCGAAAAATTCAGAGAGTTTGTGGATGCGGGGAAAACATACGAAGAATTTAAGGCTTCTTATGCGGAATCTGAATCTTCTACCAATAAATTGATCCAAAAATATCTGATCTACTAATGTTTTATAATAGGATTTCGAAAGTGATATTATGAGAACCGGATTCGCTGTTATATTCTGCTTTTGTTTTTCATTCTCTCTTTTGGCGGAAACTGAAAGAGGAGAATGGAAAGAATACGGCCTGAAAGAGGTATTAGGCCGTTTGAAATTTTATGCATTCGCTAAGATTGCCCAAAGTGTGCGCACCGGAGCTTCTTTCGACCAAGAATTGTATGTAAAAGAGACTCCTTGTGGGCAAGATTTTCCAAAATTAGAAGGAAATTTCCAATGCGCATTACTCAAAGTTTCTACATTAGAGGATAAGTTAGCAGAAAGTTCGGAGCCTACAACTCCGAGCGTTGCCTCTACTACGAACGGTTTGACTCCGGCAAGAACGATACCTCCTCTTCCTATAAAAGCAAAATGGTATGAGGGGAGAACTCTCGCCGGTAAAGGTGTACTTTCTCTTCCAGGAAAAGAAGGTCAGAGTGAGTTGAAATTATTCTATCATACGGATGGAAAGCTAAGTCATTATCACTACGAAGATAAAATAGTGGTTTTTGACTGGAAAGGCCAGGAGTTAAGCACTATTCTAACCGTAAAAGTGGATCATATATTAAGACCACTCGGCGGTAAGGAATATTTTTTTCCATGAAAGAGTTCTCTTCCGGTTTCCTACGAATGATGGACCATGAAGGTATCAACCCGGTTGAATATATCTGGGTAGTAGCTTCCTATCCTTCTTCCGAATCCGGAAAACAAGAGGCTCAACTTGTTCCTGCAAATTTTAAGATCGGAAGTCTTGTAGGTAAAAGAGTAAAACTGGAATTTACCGGAAAGATCCGCTGTGTGAATTGCGGAAAGGTCACAAGTAAAAGTTTCAACCAGGGAAGTTGTTTTTCCTGCTTCCAGACTTTAGCGGAGAATGATCTATGTATTCTTCGGCCTGAGACCTGTCATTTTCATTTGGGGACTTGTAGGGAACCTGAATGGGGAGAAGGTTACTGCTTCCAGAAACATACTGTATATCTTGCGAACACAAGCGGTTTGAAAGTGGGGATCACCCGAGAAAAACCGGTCTCCAATCGTTGGGTGGATCAGGGCGCGCAAGAAGCGATCCCACTTTTAGAAGTTTCTTCCAGAAGGGATGCGGGGCTAATCGAAAGACAATTTACTACTGTCATAGACGATAAAACCAAATGGCAGAAGATGGTAACAGAGGATTCGGGGACCTTCGACCTAGTTTCCAAAAAGAAGGAACTCCTGGAAGTATTGGATTCCTGGGATTTGGGAGTTCCCTATACGGAATCCGAAGAACTGAATATTACAAAATTAAGTTATCCTATTTTAGAATATCCCAAAAAATCCAAATCGTTTTCTCCAGATAAGGAGAAAGAAATCGATTCCAAATTACTCGGTATCAAAGGACAATATCTTTTGTTCGAGGATGTAGTTATCAATATCCGCGCCTATGGCGGTTACGAAATCCGTTTGTATTCGGAGTGAGTTGTCCTATGAATAAAACTTCTATTCGCAAATATTTTCTGGTCCTATTTTTACTTTTCAGTCTCCAAGGCTGCGGCTGGATGGTGGACCTTGTTTTTCCTCTGGATGTGGACCGTTTTTTAGGAGAACAATTTTACAAGGCCGCAGTAACAGGCCAAGAGCACGGTAAAATTTACAAAGATAAGTCTTTGGAAAAATATCTACAATCTATCGTGGATCGCATCTTAAAATCAAAATCCATTCAATACAAGGATGAATTCAAATATAAGGTAACCATAATAGACGACGATAAAGTGATTAATGCGATCTGTGCGCCCGGCGGATACATTTTCGTATATACTGGACTTCTTCATTTTGTAAAGAATGAGGCAACCTTAGCTGGCATACTTTCTCATGAGATCGCTCACGCCGAAAGAAGGCATTCTACCAAACAATTATCCACGAATCTAACTTTATACTTTGGATTGTATTTTGTGCTCTCCTATGTGCTTGGTCCGGACCTGGCCGCACACGCGGCGGATATCGCGGGACTTTCTACAAATCTATTGGGTCTTGCAAATTCACGTTCTATGGAAGAAGAAGCGGACGAATACGGTTTTGGCTATATGAGATCAACTCCATATTATCCCGGAGCGATTGCGGATTTTTTCAAAGATATCCAAAAAGAGAAGAAGGTAAATCCTGAGTTAAAGGGGACCGATATTCCTTTGGAAAAATATTTGAGCACTCACCCTTTAGACGAGGATCGAATTTCAGCAAACGAAAGAAGGTTGAAAGAAGCGGGAATTGGGACGCCGAATCAAAAGTCTTTTTTTAAAGAAAGATACCGCAATAATATAGAAAAGTCTTTGGGAACCAAAGAAGAAGACTAAATCCAGTTCGCCAGAAGCGGCCTGCGCCGGCCGATCTATTGAACGGCATAGAAAGAAAGGTTGACTGATTTTTCTTCTAATCCGATAACCTTTGCGTCATGAATTGGAAGAAAAAACTAAAAACTTGGGTGGATTCCGGACTCATTAGCCAGGCTCAGGCAGAGTCCATTCTCAAATTCGAAGATTCTAAAAAAATTCCTTACGTATTCTATTCCTTTTTAGCCTTAGGAATCGTAGTCATTGGACTCGGAGTCATCGCAATGGTGGCTGCTAACTGGGATAAGATTCATTATTCTGTAAAACTATTCACCAGTTTTACGATACTTTCCGGAATAGGGATCTCGATCCTTTACTCTCAAAGAAATGAGATCTGGAATGATACAATCCGATATCTTCTGGTTTTACTTCTTTGTGCATTATTTTTTGCGAATATTGGTTTAGTTTCGCAGATCTATCATACGCAAGGAAAATTATACCAGGCACTTTTACTTTGGTCCGGGATTACGATCTTACTAGTGATCATGTATCCGGGTAGGGTCCTACAACATCTATGGATCGCGGTATTCAGTTCTTCTTTTTTAAGTTGGATAGACAATCATCCGGATATCGATTGGAAGGAGAGAAGTCATTATTTTTCTCTCTTCTTCTTTGTGGCTTCCTGGGTCTTTGCAGGGGTTGCGATCTTTACGGAGAGAAGGTTGGAAACTAAGGAGAGTAAAACTTCTATCCTAGTGAATCCGTTCTTACTTTGGGCTTTCGGATTTTTTATCACTTCTTCTATTTGGGGAAGTTTTGAGACCCGCGATATTCCGAATTTAGACCAAGATCTTGAATTTTCCAGAAGGTACGATCTTCCTTTCTCTTGGTATTGGCCTTTACTTGTTCCAGTTCTGTTGATCGCAGTCTCCCAAATTTTCAGAAGGCGTTTCTCTCGCAGAAAAGTTATCTTATTTTCCATTGCCGGAATATTTTTGGGATTTCTGAATTATCCTCAGGTATTCCATTCGTATGGAAAATATCCAGCTATGATATTTTTCTTTTTGGCTTGGATACCGTTTACTTTCTTATTTTTCGAATCCAGAAGGTGGTTCGATCTATCATTGTTGATTTTAGGTGTTCGATTCGTATCAATCTATCTGGAAGTATTCGGAAGTTTGCTCGCTACTGGAATCGGGCTAATCATCTCCGGAGTGTTTATATTAGGTTTCAGTATCTTAGTATTTAGGATGAGAGAAAAGATCAGAAATGCCGCGAACCAACTCTTTCAATCGGAGGAATTAGGAATATGAAAAAGTTAACCATTTCGGTCGTTGCAGTATTCTTACCAATTCTCGTTTTAGCCTCGGTTGCCTTAGAAAGAGAATTCGATCTTAGGAATGGGAAAGTTTTGATCCTCCCGATTACAGGATATGATCCTAGAGATTTGCTTTCAGGACATTACCTAAGGTTCCAGATAGATCGAAAATATTCAGACGATGTTTGTCAAAAAGGAGATTACGTTTCTTCTGCGGTAGACTCGGCGGCAGCAAGCACAGACGGAAGTTCTAGGTTAACTAAAAAGGAAACCTGCGTTTGTTTCGATTCCAGAGAACCTTCTGAATATGATGTACGTTTTTATTCGGATTGTAACGAGGTTAAAAACGATACTAGCTGCTGGAATTATATCAAAGGGGAATGTAATTACGGAAACTTTAATTATCCTTTCCGCAAATACTATATCCCGGAAGAGGGCGCCCAAAAGTTAGAGGAAAAACTCCGAGAGCCTGGCGCCAAAATCCAATTGAGAATAGATGAAAAGGGAAATGGCCTCATCGAAAAGATTATTTGGCCGGAGGTATCTTCGCAGTAATATCGTTTAGGCTGCAATAGTCCTTTTCTCCCAGACCCGCCTCCATCCCGGAGCGGTAGATCTCATCTAGTCCGGAACAGAGTGGCAATTTTGTTCCGGATGTTTTTCCTAAAGAGAGTGCATGTTTGAGATCCTTGTACATATTCTTGAGAGCGAAATGAGTCTCATAATTTCCTGAGAATACGAATGGAAACTTGAATTCTGAAATTCCGGACTTGGCAGCGGATTGTTCTAAGATAGATTTAAGGATAGAAGGATCTATACCTTGGTCTTTTGCCAAAGAAAAACCTTCCATATATACTTGGAAGATCCCGGCTTGAACCATATTCAATGCGATTTTCGCTTTCTGCCCATCTCCGACCTCTCCGCAATAGACAGTGTTTTTTCCGCAAATCTCAAAGATAAAATGTATCTCTTGGATACTTTCCTTGGATTTTGCTCCTACCATAAATAGGATCTGACCGTCTCTCGCAGCGTTTTTGGAACCGGTCATTGGAGCATCTAAGAAATGAATATTCTGTTTTCTGAATGTATCGTTTAGTTTAAGTGTAAGAGAAGGGGAGGTGGTCCCGACATCTATCACATATTTTGCATTCGTTTCTAAAAACCCGGAGGAGAATACTGACTCTTCTACTACCTGATCTTCTGTGAGGCAGAGTATTATAATTTCTGAATTTTTGACTGCCTCTTTAATATTTCCATGGATGGACGTATTATCAGATTTCAGATCTTGGATCTTTTCTGGATTACGGGCGTATAATTGGAGAGAATGACCTTTGGAAGAGAGATTATTTGCGATCCCTCTACCCATAATTCCTGTACCTATGATTGCAATTTTACGAGAAGACATACGGAAAGTTTCCCGCAAAGAGCTGCATTTGGCAAGAAAAAGGTTTTAGAAAGAGCTGAGTGCCGCGCGGATAAAGCTTGTGACCGGAGCCTGCTCTCTGGTATCTTCCAGGCCTTCTCTCAATTCTCTTAGGACGATCTGCGCATCCGTTAAAACAGTATTCACATTCGTATGAAGATCGTCTCTATTAATGAGCCTACCTAAGGTTCCGTCTCCGCTATTGATCTTAGTAGTGATATCTGCAACGTTAGAGAAAGTTTTTCGGATATCTCCTCTGTTTTCTGCGATTAGCTCGGAAAGAGAAACGAGAGGATCCTGCAATACTCTTCCTTTTAAGGAAGTCGCACCTGTTTTGTAATCAACAACTTGGAAGGTCCTTGGTGCACCTTTCCCTTCTTCCGTGGATTCGGAAGTTCCCGGATCTATGGAGATGACTCGGCCGGAAAGCAAACTTTCGTTACGTATTGCAATATCATAATTTTCGTAAAGACGTACTGGTTCTTTTAGAAGAATGGTGACTTCTACCCTTGTAGCGACTCCCACTTCTCCTGCCGGCAGCACAGCTCCATTCTCGTCGATTTGGATGAGTCGAATACTAGAAACATATCCGAATGGCACACCTTGCACGGTGACCTTGTTTCCCACCTTGATTCCTTCCGAGTTTTTGAAATTGATCTTTAGGAATTCACCCCGTTTTTGAACAGGTCCTCCTTCGGTCATTACGGTAAAGTAACCGACTACGACCAAGGCAACGGAAAAGATAGCACCTACTAAAAGATAACGAAAGGATTTCATTTAGGATCCAAATTCTTACTATATATATCGGACTTTTTATCCAGAATATTCTCTTAGGACCCAGGTTTCAATTCTTAGTTTCCAGAATCATCGGTCCTTTGGTATGTCCATTGATAAACTGACGGATGAATTCGTTCGAAGAATTCTGCACTTCTTCCGGAGTTCCAGTAAACAGGACCTCTCCACCATAAAAAAATGAAATGCGGTCGGCTATCATATAAGCGCTGGACATATCATGGGTGACCACTACCTGGGCGGCACCGGTTTCCTTTTTGATACGAATAATCAGCTCGTTGATCACGTTCGACATAACAGGATCCAGACCGGATGTGGGCTCATCATACAAAATAATCTGAGGATTAGAAGCGATGGCTCTAGCAAGTCCTGCTCTTTTTTTCATACCGCCGGAGATATCGTTCGGATAATTGTCCTTTGCAACGGTCATATCCACTAGTCTAAGTTTTTCGGCGACGATACGTTGGATTTCTTCTTCCGGATATAGTTTATGTTCTCGCAAGGGAAGGGCAACGTTATCGAAAACAGTCATCCAGTTGATAAGGGCTCCGGACTGGAATAGAACTCCCATTTTGGAACGGATCTTTTCCCTTTCAAGGATGGTTGCACCTGAAATATTTTCGCCGAAGATCCTACATTCTCCCGCATCCGGTTCCAAAAGACCTGTGATATGTTTTAAGGTGACCGACTTTCCAGTTCCGGAAGGTCCGAGTACCACCATTGTTTCTCCTTTTTTTACTTGGAGATTCATTCCTTTTAGGATCTTTCTCTGACCGAATGCCTTGTGTAGGTTTATGATTTCTATAGCGTATTCTTCCATCTTATTCCCTATAAAAGAGGGCCGTGATCACATAGCCGAAAAAGATAACCATCAAAAAGGAAGTTACTACGGATTCTCTCGTTGCCCTACCAACACCTATTGCACCACCGTAAGTTCTCAAACCATGAGAGCAGGAAATTGCTGAGATGATCAGGCCAAAAACATAACCTTTGAATAAACCGGTATACAGATCCTTAAGGCCGGGAATAGAAGTAATCCTTTCGTTCACATCTTGGAAATAGACGATATATTCTATCCCCAATTGAAAATGTCCGACTAACGCTCCGCCCAAAATTCCCAATATACTGGAATACACACAGAGAACGGGAACCATTAAAGAAAAACCTAATACTCTTGGAAAGACCAGAAATCGTACCGGATCTATGGACATCACTTCAAGTGCGTCGATCTCTTCCGAAACTTTCATTGTACCGATCTCAGCGGCGATCGCAGAACCGATGGAAGCGGCTAAGATGAGTGCGGTCATAAATGGGGACATTTCACGAGTGAGAGTGATCGTAAGAAGAAGACCGATCTGTCCTTCTGCGCCGAAATCTTTCAACCCCAAGCCGGTGTTCAAGGTCAGAAGCATTCCAGTAAAAACTGCGACCACCGAAACTACGAATAAACTTCCGACTCCCGCGATGAACATTTGGTCTAAAATTTCTTTCCGCTTTTCGACGGTAAATCTTAGGTTTAAAAAAGTTTCCGCGATCAGAACGATCGTATAACCTGCGGCGTAAAGAGTATCGTTCGCTTTTTCTTTAAAGGAATCCAACATTTCGATTAGAGCCTAATCCACCAAAAAATCTGCACTGTGGTCTTATCCTTACTTCTTTCTAATCCGAATAGACCGTATAAAAATTGATAAGAAGTTTTTTCCGGAGTAGAGCTGTATTCCACAAGTAAAGGTATATGGATATGCAGTTCTTCTTCGTTCCATCTCTGGGTATAAAGTCTCATTAAAAAAGAGAGCCTTTTTTCTCCATTGGACAATTTTTGATACTCAACAATGGACCAGACCGGGTCCCAGATCCTTTCCACAAGTTCGGATTTTATCGGAAATAAAGAAAGGAAATTCCAAGTCAGGTTGCCTTCTCTGTCTTCATGCCAACGGAAGAATGGCCAGAGCTTATAATAATTGTCTTCTCTTCCCCATTGAACGTAAGTCCTATTGGTTCTCCACCAAAATGGGATAAAATAAGTTTCGGAAGATTTGAGATGATGACTATCAGTACTCAAGCGAAAATAGAATGGAGTGAAAAATCTGGTTTCCTTGTATGCGAATCTATAATAACCGTAAAAAGGAAATAAAATTAACTTTCTGTAATCTTCGTCGTCGTTCTGACCGTATTGAAAAAGAAAAAATAGAACGTTCAGATCTTTTTCATGCGTCCTTTTATCGTATCCGTAAGAAAACAAAGATCCTAAAACAGGAAACCACAGAAAGGCTCTAGCTTTCATATTCCCGAATTCGGAATCTTTGGAAAGGTAGAATGGCCAAAACATTTTATAAGTAAATGGTTCTCTTTTATCTTCGTTGATACTTCCCCATTGGATAAATGGCCAAAGCACAGAATAACGTTCGTATTTTCCCTTATGGATCTTATGAGAATAAAAAGGTAGGATCCTCAGGTCACTCCTGACTTCCGAACCTCCCCACATGACGAGTGGCCATAGTATCCCATGGGCATTATAGTTCTTGTATTTCCAATTGGAATACAGAGGGAAGAGAGCAAAATTCAGTTCCGAATAACTGGCCTTACCTCGGAGTCTTCCGAATAGGGGAAAAAATCCGAAATAGGATTCTCGTGCAGTTTCTCCCTTTCCCCAAATCAGAAGAGGAGATAGAGTGTCCTCGTCCCATCCTAGATCGTCGTGGTAGGTTTCTGTTCCGCTAATGAAGAATAAAAAGCTCCAGACCCGCCAATAATCCGTCTTTTCGGAATAATAGATCGGGAATAAAAATGTATCATATCTATAATTAGATTTGGTTTCCTTATATGTGGAGAAGAAGGGTCTGAAGATCTGTTCTTCTTCCCCCAATCTTTTTTCGGATTGGTATAAGAACCAAAATTGTTTGTATTCGGAAGGATAAGGAGAAACCGGTTTGAAAGGGTATTCTGAAAATAGGCTTTCCGTACAAACTAGGAAGAAAAGGATCAGTACTAGATTCTTATTTATCATTCTTCCCAGAAAATCCTAAAAGCAACAGGGGATTAGATCATTGAAAATTGCAGTCTTATTCGGCGGAACTTCCACAGAACACGAAATTTCCCTGCGCACAGGCACTTTCATAAGTAAAACTTTGTCTGCCATGGGACATTCGGTCAAACCCATTCTGATTTCCAGAGACGGCAGATGGGTGATCCCTAAAGAATATCGACCAGAGTTCCCGGAAGGAAATTCCAAAAATCCGGAAGAGTATTTAAGAGAATTCGAAGAACTTCATTCAACGAACGCCGGAGCATTCTCCTCTTTAGATTGTGATGTAGTATTTTTAGGATTACATGGAACCAGCGGAGAAGACGGTTCTGTCCAGGGATTCTTGAAAGTACTCGGAATTCCATTTACAGGTTCCGATGTAAAAGCATCCGCATTGGCAATGGACAAGGTCAGAGCCAATCGATTGTTCCAACTCGCAGGAATGTCAGTCGCTCCCTTTTGGGAATTGAGAAAAAAAGAATTTTCTGAAAATCCGACTTCGGTCGAAAGTTTTGGATTAGAATATCCACTTTTTTTAAAGCCTGTAGAAGGCGGCTCTAGTTTTCATACATTCAGGATAGAAGGACCAGAAGATTTACGTAAAAGATTGCCTGAATTCTTCGATGCAGAAGATCATGCGATCTTACAAAAATTCTTAAAAGGTACAGAAGTTTCCTGCGGAGTCTGGGAAAAGAAAGAAGGTTCCAAAAGAATTTTAGAAGCGCTTCCTCCTACAGAGATCATTCCGGGAGGAGAATTTTTCGACGTAGAATCCAAATACAAACCTGGACTTTCCCAAGAGATTACTCCAGCTCGTTTGCCGGAAAAGATCATCTCAAAAATCCAGGAACAATCCATCCTTGCTCACAAAACACTCGGATGTGAGGGTTATTCTAGAACGGATTTTATAATCGTGGGAGAAACTCCATTCGTTTTGGAAACAAACACGTTACCCGGAATGACAGAGACCAGTCTAATTCCTCAACAGGCAAAAGCTGCGGGTATTCCTATCCAAACATTGTACCAGTCTTTGATCGATCAGGCATTGGAAAGAGCAGGGAAGATCCCAGTAAGTTAATTGGTTTTAGGTCCCGTTTGTAGGAACTTCTACATTTTATCGAATTTGAAAAAGCGCGAGCTTTGCAAAAAAGTTCGGACTGAATTTTACCTGTTTTAGATCGGTGAAGAATGCTCTGTCTTCCACAGTGAAACCTCGAATATCGCAGAACTCCTGAAAGTCCAGAATGGAAAGAAAATGTAAGTTAGGGGTATTGAACCAACGATAAGGAAGAAGGTCCGTCACAGGGGTTTTTCCTTGGAATAGGATACGAAAACGAACTTCCCAATACCCGAAATTCGGAAAAACGATGATCACACGTTTACCGATCCTTAAACATTCCTTGATAATATCACCGGGATGTCTAGTCTCTTGGATGGTCTGGTTTAAGATCACATAATCAAAACGTTTGTCTTCATGATGACTTAGGCCTTCGTCTATATCTCCGTGATGGACATATACACCTTTGCGGATACATTCTACGATTGCGTCTTCGTCCTTTTCGATCCCTTGTCCTCTGATCCCTTTTTGTTTTAAAAGATAGAGAAGGTCTCCATTACCGCAACCTAGGTCCAAAACTCTAGAACCAGGTGAGATCACATCCAGGATATAAGCAAAGTCCGGTCTTTCTCTTAGAGTAGTGCTACTTAAGATCTTAGAATCTATCATTCGTTCACCGGCATATTTAGAAAACCTCGGATTACATCCTCTTGTCTTTGGTTAGGAAGAAGAAAACTATCATGACCTTCGTTCGTAGTAAGCTCCACATAAAAAACTCTCTTATCGGAAGCTTCTAAACTTTTAACAATCTCTCTCGATTGAGAAGGAGGGTAGAGCCAATCCGAACTATAAGAGACTACTAGAAATCTACATTGAGCAGGACTGAGCGCCTTAGTAAGTTCTTGTCCTTTTCCCAAACTAAAATGATCAAGTGCCTTGGTCACATAGATATACGAATTCGCGTCAAAACGATCTACGAAACTTTCTCCCTGATAGATTAAATAACTACCCACTGCAAAGTCTGAGTCCGAGTTTAAGAGGTTTCCTCTAGGCGGGTTCCTGCCGAATTTTTCTCTCATCTTATGGTCGGAAAGATAAGTGATATGACCCATCATTCTTGCCAAAGCAAGACCTTTTCTAGGAGTAGCATTGTCCTCGTACAATCCGTTATTCCAATTCGGATCGGAAAGGATTGCCTGTCTTCCTACCTCGTTAAAAGCGATCTGCATTGCGGAGTGTTCAGGAGAAGAAGCTAGAATAATACAGTTCTCTAAAGCATCCGGATAAGATATACTCCATTGCAAAGCCTGCATTCCACCCATGGAGCCGCCTGCCACACAGAGCAATCTTTGGATCCCGAAGGATTCTACCAAAAGTTTTTGAGCCGCCACCATATCCTTAATGGAAACGAAAGGAAAGCTGGAACCATAAGGTTTACCGCTGACCGGATTGATACTCATAGGTCCGGAAGAACCCTTACATCCGCCGATCACATTAGAAGATATTACAAAATATTGATTCGTATCAAATGCTTTGCCTGGACCGATATACTCGTCCCACCAACCCGGACGTTTTTCTCCATCAGAATGAAAACCCGCCGCATGAGCGTCGCCTGAAAGAGCATGGCAGATCAGGATTGCATTGTCTTTATTGGGAGAAAGTGTTCCGTAAGTTTCATAGGCTACTACGGTAGGGGAAAGAACTGAGCCGTTGTCCAGGCGTAGATCCCCCAGCACTGCGGTTTTTGGTTCTACTATGCCGACGGATTGTTTCGATCCCATGATTTAAGTTCCAAATAACTAAGCCACTTTCCTTTTTCAGACGATCCCAAACAAGTTTAGGAAAGTAAAAAGAGAAAGTGGCTGATTTTTAGACGATTTTTTGGACGGAGTCGGAAGTCACACCTTTTTCAGTGCTTCATCCAGATCCGTTATAATATCGTCTATATGCTCCAGACCTACGGAGAGTCTGATAAACTCAGGAGTCACACCCGCAGCCAATTGTTCTTCCGGACTCAACTGTTGGTGAGTAGTAGAAGCCGGATGGATCGCAAGTGATTTTGCATCTCCAACGTTTGCAAGCAAGGAGAATAATTCCAGGCCGTCTATCAACTTCTTCGCTTCCGGAATTCCGCCTTTCACTCCAAATCCGATGATCGCTCCGAACAATCCTCTGGTATGGTATTTTTTAGCCAGAGCATAGTTTTTATCGGTAGGAAGACCAGGATAGTTCACCCAAGTCACCTTAGGATGTTTAGAAAGATACTCTGCCACCTTTTGAGCGTTCTGAGAATGTTGAGTGATCCTCAGAGGAAGAGTTTCAATCCCTTGCAGGATATTGAACGCATTGAAAGGAGAAATTGCAGGTCCCAAATCTCTTAAACCTTGGACACGAGCCTTGATGATGAATGCAATATTCACTCCACCAAAAGGTTCGAACTTACCGAAAACATCCCAGAATTTTAGGCCATGATAGCTTGGATCCGGCTCAGTGAAGTTCTTAAACTTACCGTTCCCCCAGTTGAATTTACCTGAATCCACGATGATCCCACCTATGGAAGTTCCGTGACCACCCAAAAATTTGGTTAAAGAGTGGACCACCACGTCCGCACCAAAATCGATAGGACGAACCAGATAAGGAGAAGGTAGGGTATTGTCGATTACCAGTGGAACCCCTGCATCGTGAGCAACTTTCGCAACCGCTTCTATATCCAGAGTATCCAACTTAGGATTTCCTAAGGTTTCTGCAAAGATCGCTCTAGTCTTGTCATTGATCGCTTTTTTGAAATTTTCCGGATTGGACTGGTCCACAAAATGAACTTTGATCCCAAGTTTAGGAAAAGTATAGTGAAGAAGGTTGTAAGTTCCTCCATAAAGGGAAGAAGATGCGACAATCTCCTGTCCAGTTTCTACTATATTCAAAAGTGCTAATGTTTCCGCAGATTGGCCGGAGGCGGTAGCAAGAGCAGCAACTCCTCCTTCCAATGCGGCAACTCTTTGTTCTAAAACGTCTGTAGTTGGGTTACCGATCCTGGTATAAATATTACCGAATTCCTGGAGACCGAATAGTCTCGCAGCATGGTCAGTGTCCTTAAAAACGTAGGACGTAGTTTGATAAATTGGGACTGCCCTTGATGTGGTTGTAGGATCCGGGGCTTGTCCTCCATGAAGAACAATTGTTTCTGGTTTATAGTTTCTTGCCACGCTAAAGACTCCTTTTTACTGATCGTAGAAATTTACTCTACAATGTCTATCTAAAATTTGATAAATAGGATAAAATAATCGTTATAACGGATATTTTTGAAATCTGGGCCGAATTTAAATTTATTTCCAAAATCCATCCCTTAAGAAATGAAATCTCGAGGATTTTGGAAAATATTTTCTAAAATACGAGAAATGTTCCTGTTTTATTGGTTTTTCAACGGAAGGTTCTGATAGAATCGGTTAGTCATTTAGATTCCATGTATTTAATACGATACTAGTGGTACTATTTTTGGATGAATTGAAATACGGTCCGCGGAGAAATTCCGGCTCAAATATGAAATTAAACTTTTTGAATTTATTTAGAAAATCTCTCATACTTCCGGGAATTCTACTTCTCTCCCTTTATCTAGTACCGGGCGAAGAACTTGAGGCGCAACTCTGGATGCCTCCTGGCAGACAATACATGCAGCCTCCTGATCCGTTCACGTTCGATGCAGGGGTGAACAAGTTTAATAACGATTATTATCTATATCTTGCTCCTACCTTAAATTTGAATTTTGGGGGAGAATTCGGACTATCTCTCACTGCTCCAATGAACTTTCTCGCATATGACCAGGATCCGAAAGATCCTACCTTAAAAGTAGGAAGTATCCGTAAGATTGACTACGACCAAAAAAGCGATTATCTTAGGCTCATCAATAATATCTGGTATGGGACTTACGGACTTTATAAACCGGGAGAGACAACCTTCTCCTTTTTTGCAGGAAAACTTTTCGATGGATACATTGGACACGGAACCATAGTAAACCGTTATGTGAACAACCAAAGGATCGACATTTATAATGTAGGTTTGATGGCTGATTTTAATAACGATTATGGGGGAGTGCAGGTATTTACAAACTCTGTTTACACCCATGAGATAGGTGCAGCCAGAGGATACGTTCGTCCGTTTGCAATTGCATTCAAATTATTTGATCTATTTACCGGAAGATCCCAGTTGTTCGGAATGTTGCAGCTTGGACAAGGAAACGTAGCGGACGAAGCCGGTAGAAAAAAAGTTTATGAAGAAGCTGGAGTAGATCCGGAAGACAGAGAGAAATACAGGGCCTTAGTGGAAGACCAAAAGACCCATCAGATGAGAGAGGAAATGATCCCTATCGAGAAAAAGCCTGAATCTCGTAAGGAAAAACTAAAAGAGTTCTTCAATCAGGACAATTTCGCAAATAGATTTTCTATCGGATATACAACCGCATTTGATACAAAGGCTCCCACCCAACTTGCATTCGATACAACAGGTCGTTTGCGTCTGGATTCCAATAATAATCCATTGGTAGAGCAGTCTGAAAAATTAGTCATCCAAGGAATGGATGCAGAATACAAACTCATTAGCACAAAGTATATCGAGATCACTCCTTACTACGACGTTAACACGATCAAACTTTTAAACTCTAAAGGAACTCATACAGGAGCGATGTTCCGTTTCGGTGGAAAAGATATCTACGCTAAGATCAAGCCTGAATACAGGAATATGGACGCGAATTATATTCCAATGTACTTCGACAGCTTTTACGAGATAGAAAGATACCAATCGAACATTAATTCCCAACTTCCAATGACCAAACTGGAAGCTGCTAAACTTATGGATCCGGATGCTGCAAGGTTGAAAGGATACTTTACTTCCGTAGTATTTAATTTTTACAGAGTCTCCTTAGAAGCGAATTATGAGAATTATTCAGGACCGAATAACTCTAGGATCTTTGTAGGTCTGTATTTCCCGATCGGTTCCCTCTTTATGATCTCCGGATATTATACACGTAAGAACTTTGATCAGAATAAAGACGCCTTCAAGGTGGATGATAATTCTGTCGGAGCGATAGAAGCCGCTCTGAACCTAGGATTTATTGCAATTAGGGTTCAAGATATCCGCAGATGGGTGTACGATAGCACTTCGAATAGTTTCCTAGCCCAAGACGAGCAAAAGGTTCTATTCTCTAACTCTTTGTCCTTCTAATCTAATCGAGGGACAGAGTTTTCCCATTGAGAAAGAAAGAAGGACACTGCCTGTTCCGATCTCAAAACGGAACAAGAAAGCCTTACCCCAGGAATATTTGATTTTCTGAATATTTCCAGTTCGGCTTTTGTCCAACCTGGTTCCGGTCCTACCAAGATAGAATATTCTTTTTCCGGCAAGGGGTTAAACTCTTGGATTGATTTTCCTTTCTTATCCAAATAAAAAAAATTACGCGAATTAGAAGCTACTATCTCCGAAATGGATCCCTTCTTCTCAAAACTAGTCTTTTTACCAGGAGGAACAAATCCAAGTTCTAACTTGGGAAGAAAGACATTCCCACCTTGTTCCATTCCTAAGATCAATTTTTCTTTACTATTCTCTTCCTTCCAAACAGGGGAGGTGAGGTATTCCGTTCTCGAAAGAGTTGCAAGTCTAAATTCTAAACTCGAAACTCCCCAGACACCTGCAAGTTCTAGGATCTTTTCCACAGTCGGAGGCCTTTGGACCGAGACGATTAGTTGAACAGCTGGACTTCTCCTTTTAGGTCGGAGGATGGGAGCATAAGATCCTAATATTTCTTCGGTAGAAGTTTTCAGAATTTTAAAGGTCCCTAAACTAGTATCCAGGAGCCCAGCCTTGATCTTATCTCCTTCTTTCTTTTGTAGAACCTTTAGAATATGAGTGATCCGATCCTTATTCAAGATCTTGAATTTCCCAGAATCTGTTTCCTGAGAGGGATCCAGTAGAAGATAATTCATAAAAGTTTAAATTTCTACTTGGGGAGCTTTGTCTTCTTCCTCATCATGAGGAGTAGGAACAGAAGGTTCCTGGGTCTCCGAAGGATTCCAATTAGGAACAGAATCATTCCAGTTTTGGGAAGAAAAGAAACAGGCTCTTGCGATCCCGATCAGGATCAGAATGAATAGAATATATTTTGCGAGTAGTGGACCGAACCCGGTGCGGCGGGGATCATTATAATTTTCGAATGATTGGGGACGTTCTCCCGGGTTTTGCCAACCATGGGATCTGTTCTTACTGAATTTGGATTTAATGAATTCGAATTTATCTTCTAAGAAACGAAAAAATCCCCGTGCTGAACGGGGACTCTGCGCTCTGGAGTCTCCTCCGGGGAGATCGTATCTTCCGCCTCTAAAACTGGCCGGGTCTTCCGGATCAAAAACGAAAGAATGATAACATCTAGGACACCGAACCGTCAGTTTTCCCAAATCCATGGGAATCCTGAGTTCGGTGCCGCAGGAAGAACAAGGAAGAATATACCGCACTTAGCTTAGTATTTCAGGGATTCCTTGAGCGTGTTTACGTTCTCTTTATAGTTCTCATTACCCAATTGGTCGTTGTAATCGAAAATTTTGGTAAACAATCTGTCGAATGAATCCAAATGTTTAATGTAGAACGTCTTTTTGAAAGAGTTACGAATAGGGTGAGTCTTGGTGTTTTCTACGTTAGCAAGAACGTATTTACCAACACCTTTTTCACTAGGAGTTTCAGGACGACCACCTTCAGGATAACCGTTCTTTTGATAGAATAGTTCGATCTTGTCGTTATGTCCTGGTTGATCATTTGGAGCCCTGTCGATGATCTCGGAAACCGATTTATCTTCGATTAGGAAGTTATTCTTATAAACTTTGCTTATAATTTTGCTGATTTTGCGAGGAGGTTCCATTCTCGGATCCGGATCGTTGGTGTTCGGTCCTTCGAAGTAGATTTCCATATATTTGGAAAGTCCACCTTGAACAATTTTACCTTGGCCTCGTTCCTCATCCTTAATGAAATCGTAAACTTCTACACGGATACAGTTGTTTGCTGCATCTTCTTGTGCGTTGCTATTAGCAGGCACACATTCGTCGTTGTTGGCTTTTCCTTTGAAAAGAACAGTTCTGAATGGAAGAATACGTACTTTCATTTTCATGAGTACTGTATGACGTTTTAGTCTCTCGTTGAGAGCAGATGCTCTCTGATCCAGACCTTTTTCCGTATCAAGGATAGCTGCGCCTACTTGAGCATCTTCCTTCTTTTGGGCTTGGTTGTCTTGAGCGTTGAGTATGCCTGCGATTGAAAAAATTGCCAGGCAAAATGCGATTTTGCGTTTCATTGTACCCTATTTCCTTGGTCTCTTCTGCGTTTGGATTTCCCGAAAGTCGAGAATACCCTGTCTCTAGTATCGGTAAAATAGACTCCCGATTAAATCGAAGGCTTACATTTTCGTACGGAAAACGTTTATTTTCCAGATTTTGAACTCGTTTCCAGATACAGTTCATAGGGGGGAGGAGTCGGTTTCAATCCTTTTTCGATCAGATTGGCGGCCCATCTTCTTTCTACAAAATCGCAGAAATCCCTTAAATCCCGGCCGGAATGCGATCCCAATCGTTGTGAAATTGTTAAACGCTCAGAATCCCGTAAATGTTTAGCATAATTTCCTAATATCGCAGCCCTTTCTTTTTCGTTCGGTAGCGGGAAGAATACAGATCTGTCAAATCTGGAAACCAAGGCCTTGTCCAGGTCCTGTTTTCTGTTCGTGGCGCCTAGGGTGATTGATTTTTGCCCCCCTTCGAAGCCGTCCAGTTTTCGCAATAATACGGATAGAATGTTCCGGGTCGCCTCAAATAAGCCGTCATCCCTGGACCCGGCCAAGGAATCGATCTCATCTAAAAACAGAAGACAAGAAGGGAAGAGGGAGGCCACGTCAAAGACATAAGCCATGTTCTGGGCGCTTTCCCCATAATATTTACTTAAAATAGATTCCACTGGCACATAGATGAGTGGGATCTCGGTCATGCAGGAAATCACCTTTGCCATGGTGGTTTTTCCTACCCCTGGTTCTCCTTCTAAAAGGATTGCCCTTGGTTTTGTCCTTCCGGGGAATTTACGGGTGAGTTTGGAAAGTTCCTCTAGGGTTTCAGGAGATTTGAGAGGAAGTATAATGGATTCTAAAATTTGCCTTTTGACATCTTCGTAACCTGCGATGGCCTCGAATGTCATCCAGTCTCCCTTCTTCTTTGCTTCTATTGGATCGAATACATCTATTCCAAGTCGGAGCAGTAATTCTTTCGGGTTCTGGACGGATTCTTGTTTGGAAAGTCTGAGATATTTAAATAGATCTATTGCTGAAAAAATTTCCTCTCTATGGAAATCTCCCTTTTTTGTGATCTCTATTTTGCTCTGGTTCCTTCCCGAATAGAAACGGAATTTCGCATTATCTAGAATGTTTTTGGTCTCGAATAAGTTCTCATTCAATGCCTGGAGGCAGACATATCCCGGCTCGAATGTATGGATCCGCAGATTTTCTATATGATTACGAACGATCTGGATACAATCCAAAAGTTGGCCCTTGTCCGCGCCTGGGATGGGAAATTCTATTCTGAGATCTTTTTTGTCTGGTACAAATGCAGGAAGTTCGGGATCTTTGACACCTAAACCTTTTAGTTCCGAATAAAGCAGGTTTTTTGCCTGGGTGAAATCCAGTATATTTCCGGAATTTCGGGGGACTGCAGGGGTCAAATCTTCAGGTTTCATTCTTTCTTCCCTAGAATTTCTCTTGTATAATCTTTCGGTTCTGTCGAAGAATTTAGAAAGAACCTTTGGAGGCAAGTCCTAATGGGTGAAGGCTCCCTTTCACAAGACGATATAGACGCATTACTAACCGGAGCGGGTCCGGGAGGTGGGGCCGGAGGCTCTGCTGATTTTAATCTAAGCGGAGAATTGGATTCCCTATTAGGAGATTCCGGTGGTGGGGCAGGTGCTTCTACAACTCCTGCTTCCGGAGGCACTCCTTCTTTCGCAGATATTGCTGCGGCCTTGGGACCTTCTTCTACTCCTGCTCCTCCAAAAGCAAGTGCTCGTTCTAGTTCTGTTTCTTCCAATACTGCAAACCTAAATCTTTTACTAGATGTAAATGTTGCACTTACTGTGGAATTAGGCAGGACCAACATGTTCATTAAAGATGTTCTAGGTCTGAACGAAGGCGCAGTAGTAGAACTAGACAATGCCGTCGGAGAAGATTTGGATATTTTAGCAAACGGTAAACTGGTTGGGAAGGGAAAACTGGTTCTATTGGATGATTACTACGGAATTCGAATCACCGAGATAGTAGATCCTTCTAGAAGAATGATCTAAAGGAATATTCGTATCCGGAAAAACTTCCGGATACGGTCGTCTGAACTTCTTAAGCTTTTTTGTCCTCGTTTCCGAGTACTGACTTCATCACAGATTTAAAATTAGATAGGTTCAATGGAAGAACAAGTTCTGTTCCGTCCTGTCCGATTTTTTCTACCTCTTTGATAAATCTCTGAGCGATCCTGAGTTTTACCGCTTCTTTTCCACCTTTCGTTTTGATGGAAGAGGCAAGTAGTTCTATCCCTTTTGCGGTTGCAGTCGCGATGGATTCAATTTCAGCGGCTAGACCTTCTGCCTCATTGATCCTTTTTTGTTTTTCACCTTCGGATTTGTTGATTGCTTCTTCTTTAACACCCAAGGAGCGGTTGATCCTGGAATCTCTATCTCCTTCGGAAAGAGAGATTTGTGCCTTCTTGGTGATCTGCGCTTTTTTCTCTCTTTCCATTGCTTCGATAATGGATTTAGGAGGAGCGATGTTTACTATCTCGTAACGATTTACTCGGACTCCCCAAGGTTCTGCTGCTTGGTCCAGCACTTCTAAGATCTTGCTATTGATCACTTCTCTGGTCTCGAATGTAGTATCCAGATCCATGGTTCCAATGATCGCTCTCATAGTGGTTTGTACCAGCTGAGTGACAGCGAATCTATAGTCTTCTATCCCGTAACTTGCTTTCTGAGGATCAAGAACTCTCAAATAAAGGATACCGTCCATCTCTACCTTAACGTTGTCTTTTGTGATACAAGTTTGAGGGGGAACGTCGATTGCCTGCTCTTTTAGAGTATGATAGTATGCATCATAATCTATAAAAGGAATGAGAATATGAAACCCTGCATGAAGGGTCCTGCTGTATTTTCCGAGTCTTTCTATAATGATACATTCCTGAGCGGAAACAATTCTCAAGGAACGATAGAGTTTATAGGCTAAGTAGAGTAAAAACCCGAGCCAAAATATCCATAAAAATAATGAAACAAACATCTTGAATATTACTCCTTCTCCGAATCTAGTCCCGGAAATTTATTGGTCACCTTGGAAATTCCTTCAAAGAAACCGACTATGTTTGCCATTTCAGTAGGAAGAACTGTGGTTTTTGCTTTTTCTAGAATGAGTCCTAGGCCTGAGAGATAGTCTTCTGTGATCTGAAGATTGACTGCTTCTGGTCCACCTTCGTTTCCGGTGGCTTCTGCGATCATTTGGATCCCTTTTGCTTTAGCTTTTGCAATGAATTCGATCTCTTTTGCTTTACCTTCGGCCTCGTTTACCTTTTTGATCTTTTCACCTTCGGAAAGATTGATCGCTTCCTGTCTTTCTCCCATGGAACGGTTGATACGAGAGAGTTTTTCTCCTTCTGAGATCGTGATCTCTGCACGTTTTACACGTTCCGCTTTTACCTGCTCTTCCATCTCATGAAGAATCTCTTTAGGCGGAGAAATGTTTTTGATCTCGTAACGAGTCACCTTGATCCCCCAAGGATCTGTTGCCTCGTCTAAAGCTCTCACCACATTCGCATTGATATCGTCTCTTTCGGAGAATGTATGATCCAGTATTAGTTTACCTATCTCCGAACGAAGAGTAGTTTGAGCCAACTGAATGGTTGCGTTTCGGAAGTTTTCGATCTCGTAAGAAGCCTTGTAAGGATCCATGACCCTGATATACAGGATACCATCCACCAAAATGGAAACGTTATCCTTTGTAATACAGGTCTGGGGAGGAATATCGATAGCGATTTCCTTTAAGAGCTGTTTGTATCTGATCTGGTCCATGATCGGGATAAGAAAATGAAAACCTGCACCAAGCGCTCCACGGAACACTCCAAGTCTTTCCACTACGAAACTATACGTTTGCGGAACCACAATACAGGTTTTCATAATGAGATAAATAGCTGCGATAACGATCAGCGTAAAAAATAGAAATGGGTCCATTTTGTCTGTTTCTAACTCCTATTCAATAATGATTATATTTCCGGAAGCTCGATAGGTTCCACAACGAAGGTCAGATTTTCTCTCTCCAAGATCCTAGCCCTTTTACCTGCAGCAATACGTTTGGATTTGCTGATCGCATCCCATTCCGTTCCTTGGAATACGACCCTTCCGCCTTTCCTTTCCACGAGTATATCCTTGGAAACTAAAACAATCCTTCCGGGACCTTCCTCCGGATTGAGGGCGACTCTTTCTGAAGAAGAAGGAAAGAATTTCCTAAGGAAACTTCCTCCCACCCAGATCAGAATTCCGGAAAGAGCGGCCCAAACGATCGCTTGGGTCCAAAATCCTATCTCAAAAAAATAGGAAACACTTCCCACGATCGTCGCAGAGAGTCCTAAAAAGAATACGAAGGTTCCAGGGACAAAAAGTTCCGCCACCATGAGAATGATCCCTGAGGCGATCCAAAGATAAGAAAGGTTATGTCCGTCTTGCAAAAAGTCCATGGTTTTTAGGTTGAAGAAAGAGGAAAAATTCTATTTTCAAAAACATTCCCGTCTGCATTCTTAGCGGGAGTGATGAGAAAATTTTGGATTCGTCTGGGAATCGGACTACTAGTCGTATTCCTTGCTCTTCAGTTAATCCCCGTACAGCCTCCGTTAGGAAAGAATGCTAATGAAATCAAAACGGAAGAACGCGTCAAAAAGATTTTTCGAAAGTCTTGTTATGACTGCCATTCGGATCTAGTGCAATGGCCTTGGTATTCCAAGGTTTTTCCGGTTTCTTTATATATCTCTCATCATATAGAAGAAGGCAGGGAAGAATTGAATTTTTCGGAATGGGAAACCTTAAAACCGGAAAAAAAGGCGGATCTAGCGGAAGAAATATTAGAAGAAGTGGAAGAAGGTCATATGCCTCCTAAGGATTATATTTTCCTACATTCTAATTCTAAACTGGATCAAGAAGAAATAGAGGTCCTAAAAGACTGGCTCCAAACTTTTGCGGAAAAATAATAAGGCAATCTAGATCATTTTAATGAACACACCTGAGGACAAGAACGCTAAACTTTGGGGAGGAAGATTTAGAGAAAAAGCTTCTTCCATCATGGAAAGAATTGGAGAGTCCATTTCCTTCGATCGAAAATTATACAAAGAAGATCTAGAAGGAAGTAGGGCACATGCCAAGATGCTTGAGAAAATGGGCATCTTAAACTCTACAGAATTAAAAGACATACTGGATGGATTAAATCAGGTAGAAGTAGAAATAGAATCCGGAAATTTCAAATTCAGTTCAGAGTTAGAAGACATCCACATGCATGTGGAATCCAGACTCACAGAATTGAAGGGAGAAGTAGGAAAAAAATTACATACTGCCAGATCCAGGAACGACCAAGTCTCACAAGACACAAGGCTCTATGTAAGAAATCGGATCCAAGAAATTTTATTCCGTTTGGATTCCTTAAGAGAAGCTCTCTACGAACAAGCTTCTAAAAATATAGATACTATCATTCCGGGTTATACTCATCTACAAGTTGCTCAACCGATCCGCGCTTCTCATTTTCTATTGGCTTATTTTTGGATGTTCACCCGCGATCTGGAATTTTTTGAATTCGCTAAAAAGACTGCTAACATTCTAGTGTTGGGCTCCGGTGCGATGGCTGGAGTGAATTACCAGAACGACAGAGAGTTTTTGGCTTCTGAATTAAAAGCGGATTCAATTTCTCCAAATAGTATGGACGGTGTTTCGAACCGGGATCACCTTCTTCAGTTCTTATTTGCTGCAGTCCAAACCATGTCCCATGCTTCTCGTTTTTGCGAGGATATCGTTCTATATTCTTCCCAAGAATTTGGTCTTGTAAAACTGCCTGATTCATTAACCACCGGATCTTCTATCATGCCCCAGAAAAAAAATCCGGATATAGCGGAGCTAATCCGAGGGAAATCCGCAAGGGTGGCGGGTAACTTAAATCATTTAATCGGGCTCTTAAAGGGATTGCCTCTTACTTACAATCGTGATTTACAAGAAGACAAGTTAGCCGTTTTTGATGCTGTGGAAACCGTTCTTTTAAGTTTAGAAGGTTTAGAAGCTATGGTTTCTGAAATGCAATTCAGACCGGAAAGGGGAGAAAGATCCTTGAAGGAAGGATTTGCCACCGCGACCGACCTGGCAGATTTTCTTGTGGGACAAAAAAATGTACCATTCAGAACTGCCCACGAACTTGTAGGAAGACTTGTCTCAGAATGTGTGGAAAGAAAAGAGAATTTATTCACAATCTCAGAAGAGGTTCGGAAAGGTATTTCACCTTATTTTACGGGCGAAGAATATTCCAATGCCGTGAGCCTGGAACTTTCTACAGACAAAAAATCTAGTTATGGCGGAACTTCCAGAACTAGACAGTTAGAACAATTGGAATTAGCGAAACAATCTATCAAATCAATCCAAAGGAATACGAAATGAATTATCTGAATGTAAGATCGAAATCTAAGATCGGAATTATAGGATCTTTAGCATGGTTTACGATCTTATTATTTTCTTTTGCCTGCAAGGCAAATCCATATGCTGAGCAAAGATATGTTCCGGAAGCATATAGCCCTGTCGAAGTAATCGTCAAAAAAGAGGAAAAGCCTCGTGTAGCTCTTCCCGAAAAACCTGCTATTTATGCTCTAATAGAAACTACCCAAGGAAACATGCTTTTCGAATTATTCGATAAGGATGCTTCTAAGACTGTTCAAAACTTCATCGACTTAGCCCAAGGAGAGAAGGAATTCACTCTTAGGAACGGCCAACCTCAGAAAAGACCGTTCTATGATGGATTGACCTTCCATAGAGTGATCGAAGGTTTTATGATCCAGGGCGGATGCCCTTATGGTGATGGCTCCGGTACTCCAGGATACAGATTTGCCGATGAGATCAATGCTGCAAGTTTAGGTCTGGATCAGGTTAAGATCGGACAATCCCAATTTTATACAGGTTATTTGTACAGATATATTGGCGGAGAACTCGGTATTCGCAGCCAAAGAGAAGCAGACGAGAGAAGAGAAGAGCTAGAAAGCAATTTAGAAAAGGCTAAGAATCTTTCCGTCATGGAGATTTTATACAGATTAGGCTATCGTTATAATAATGTAGTCAAAAGTAAGAAAGCGATCAAGGGAGCCTTGGCAATGGCAAACGCAGGACCGAATACAAACGGTTCTCAATTTTTCATCAACCAAGTAGACACTCCTCATTTGGACGGACTTCATACTGTATTCGGCCAGATCATCCAAGGTGCTGATGTAGTAGATAAGATCATCGCTTCTGGAAACGGTAAAACTACCATTCGCAAAGTTTCCATCTACGATAAGAGGACAAAGTAATGAGTACTTCCCTGGACCAAAATCCTATTTTTCTTTCGGTAGCCCGAGAGATACAGGGCGCTGGGTCTACGGGAAGAGTTTTGGAAAAACTTTCCGGATTACAGGTGGACGACTCCAAAGGTGGAGAAATGTTCCTTGAGATCCGGAACAAAAAAGACACTGCCTGGGATTTCCGCTCAGTAGTTGCACTTGTGCGTTTGATCCAACAATACAGACAATCAGTCGGCCATTCTTATGAAGAAGCAATGGCGCGTTACAGTAAGGTAAATAACCTAACTGCGAAACGAAAAGCAAACGAAGAAGAAGTCAGACTCAAACAAACTCTTACGGACTATATCCTAAAAATAGAATCCAATTTTGAAAAAAACGATAGGGCCGACGAGTCCATTGTAAAAGAGATCACTCGTTTTTTCGATAGTTTGGAATCCGCAGAAAAACTTTCCGAATCCAATATATCTAGTTTGAACTTATCTCCTAAATCCGTTGCCCAGATCGGGCCAATTTTGGAAAAATACGAGGAATGTTACCAGGAATACAGTAAGCTGAAACCTGTTCTTGGGCGACTAATCCGGATCGCAGACTATATTATAGAAGACGCAGAAGGCTGAAAGCCTTCCTTTCCTACATAATTTCCCGTATTTTTTCGTAGGTTTTGTCTCTTTTTGCCGAAATCTAAAATATAGCGCTGTTGCTCCTAGGTCCGAAGTATCGAAACCTGGGCCGGGACTGAAATTTTAGAATGAAACGAATTCTGATCATATTTATTCTTCTGAATGTTGTATTCGACCTCGGATCTTATCCGAACAGAAACGCAAGGGGAGAAGTTTCCGAAAATTATATCCAGGCCCAAGGGATCGTGGATATCAAACTTCCTAAAATGCAGTTCCGAGAAAAGGAACCAATCTCCGCTGTACTTTCCGTTCGAAACACAGGAAACGAGGTCCTTAGAATTTTCCCTTATGGAAAAGATCTTCGTTCCTTCCAGGTAATCGTAAGAGATGAAGACGGTAGAACCGTCACAAGAATAGAAGAAGAAAGAAAACAGGATCCAGTCTTAAGAAGAAGGAACAAAGTTGAGAACCTGGTCGGGGATGAAGTAAAAGAGATCATTCTTCACAAGGACGAGACATTCTCCAAAGAGATCCGGATCGATCATCTATACGAGTTAGAGCCTGGTAAAAAATATTTCGTAACCGCTTACTTCTATCCTAATATCTCAGAATACGGGGATCATTTTGTAAGATCTGAAACCCATCCATATTTTAGCGTAGAAGAACGCAAAAAAGATTGGGTGCTTCCCGGGGTTCCATACCAAGATCCTGCAACAGACGGTCTTGAACCGGAAGAAGTGATTCATCTATTCTTAGGTGCAGAAAAGAAGAAAAACTGGAAACTTCATTTTAAATGGATCCATTTCCCGGAATACATACAAGCTTATGACAGATTTGCAAGAGATTGGCAACAATCGGAAGAAGCCGAAAAGGATTTTGTTCTGGAAGAATTCAGAAATTATCTAGCGGAAAACAGATCCGGTATGTTACAATACTATAAGATCTTGGGAACGGAAAAGGTAAATTCAAATCTTTCTAAGGTAAGAGTTGCAGTGGAAAGAAGAGTGAACAAAGTCCCTGTTCGATACGAATACGAATTTACTTTGAGAAGAATGCCGGAAGAAACCGGAATGTTTTGGAAAGTGGCTAATCTATTAGCGAAGGTAAGAAAATGACCGAGATATTATCCCAAGACGAGATAGACGCATTATTAAACGCGATCTCCAGTGGAGAGGTAGCGGAGGATGAGTATTCTTCCGTAGGGGAACAAAAGAAGGTCAAAATTTACGACTTCAAACGTCCCGACAAATTCTCTAAAGACCAGATCCGTACTCTCCAGATGATGCACGAGACATTTGCTCGTTTGGCAACGACAGGACTTTCCGCTCAGTTACGAGCCTTAGTTCATGTTCACGTGGCCGCTGTGGACCAGTTAACTTACGAGGAATTCATCCGTTCCATTCCGAACCCGACAACACTTGCGGTTATCAATATGGACCCGCTCAGAGGTTCCGCAATTTTAGAAATAGACCCTTCTATTTCCTTTACGATCATAGACCGTCTATTCGGCGGTAAGGGAGAGACTGCAAAGATCTCCCGAGAACTTTCCGAGATAGAAATGAGTGTAATGGAAGGGATTATCGTTCGTATCTTAGGAAACATGAGAGAGGCTTGGTCTACTGTGATTGACCTTCGACCTCGTTTGGGGAATATTGAGACGAACCCTCAGTTCGCACAGGTTGTTCCCCCGAATGACATGGTGGTTTTGATCAACTTAGAGACAAAGATCGGAGAGGTAGAAGGTTTAACCAACCTTTGTATTCCCTACATCACGATCGAACCTATCATTAATAAGCTGTCCGCTCAGTATTGGTATTCTTCCATCCGTAAAGGTGAGTTGGACGAGAACAGAGCGATCATCCAAGAACGTTTGGATCAGGTGCAAATCCCTGTAATCGCAGAAGTTGGTTCCGTAGATATTTCTATTCTCGATTTTATGAATTTAACCGTTGGCGATGTTGTTAAATTAGAGAACACCACTACCAGATCCGATATGCTTGTAAAAGTAGGGGAACGCAAGAAGTTTAAATGCCTTCCTGGACGCGTGGGAAATAGACTCGCTATTCAGATCGGAGATAGAGTAGAAGATATTCCTGACGAATTACTTGGGTCTACCAGATCCGAACAAGAATACTGATCTAAGAATTTCTTACAGACTTCTTGGCTTAGATCGAGGCACAAAAAAAGCGGGAGTTTTATCCCGCTTTTCCTTTTTTAAAGAATATAGAAATCGGAAAACGATTACTTTCTCCAGTGAATACATTCACCGGGACATTCATCCATCTCTTTCTGAACTGTTTTCCAATCTTCTTCAGGGATTTGAGCTTGGTTTACATTCTCTCCTCCGATATGAGTTTCGGAAGTATCGTTATCGTCCATTTGAAAGTACTTAGGTAGATTGTCTGCACACTGGTTGCAAGAAGTACAGTTGTCCTTATCTACGTAGGCTATTTTGGTCATTCTGTCACTCCTTTGGAACTTAATAGTTCGTCTATTTGGCGGTCTAGGGCTACAATTTCTAGACTGGGGCTCTGGCGCAATATATTTTCATTCCAGATTACCCCATTGATTGCCAGTCTCAGCGGGATTTACGACTCTCTATGAATTAGACAAGATCCTTCCCGAATAATTCAGTCGATCGGAGGAAAAATGTGGACGGAAATTTCTTTCATCGATATTCTTCCTAAACCTATTTCAAGGGAGAATCAGAACTAAATGAAACGGATTGCCATAACCTTCTTTCTGGCCCTCAGCATTGTATTTGTAGATTGTAAGAAAGCCAAAGAAGATCTCCAAGGCGGAGTGATCACATTCACCAAAGGAACAGTAAAAATTTTCGATAAAGCCGGAAAAGAAAAACCAGTATCGGTGGATACTTTCCTTCTGCCGGAAGATAAGATAGAAACTGGAAAAGAATCTTATGCGGACCTTCAGTTGACTGAAGGAGTTCTTGTTAGGATCAAAGAAAACACAAGTCTTACTTTGAAGAAGATTTTTATAGATTCTGCAAACGGAGAAACCTTCGCGGATATGGGCCTGACCAAGGGAAAAATTTTCACCAAGGTTGCGGGTAAGCTTACCAAAACTTCCAAGTTCACCGTTTCTACTCCTACAGCCGTTGCTTCCGTTCGAGGAACCGAGTTCATCGTAGAAGAATCCGGCAAAGGAACAAGCACTAGAGTTTCCGACGGTTCCGTAGAAGTAGCAGATGCAGACAATCCTGAAAACCAAGCAGTTGCGGACGCAGGAGAAGAAGTAAGCACAGACGGAAATACATTCAAAGAAGAACCTTTAACCGAAGACGAGATCCAAGAGTTGAAAGATGATTCTGCTACCATCCAATCCATTACGGAAGAACAAAGAGCTCGTATCCAAGAGATCCTGAAAGATTTCCAAGAGAATAAAGCTCGTATCCTCCAAGGTTTGGAAGAGCAAAAACAAAGAAATAGAGAACTGATCGAAGGCGCAAAAGAAGAAAATCGTAAACTTCTAGAAGAAGCTAAGAGCGCCGGAAAAGAAGAAAAAGAAGCTATCCAAAAGGCAGGCAAAGAAGAGAAAGAAAAAGTAAAATCTTCTATGGACGATGCCAAGAAGGAATTGGAAAACCAGCGTAAGTCTTTAAAAGACCAGGCAGCTCCTAAATAATTCTGATTTCCATTCTGAAAAAGAAAGGGCCGTTTCCGAAAGGAAGCGGCTTTTTTTTATTCTTCTTCTTTTGAACGTAGTTTGTACCAGAGAATTGTAGTGGTAAAAAGTAAAGTGAATGAGTTGGCAAGAATGATCGGAAAATCATTCTTTAAAACTCCGTAACAAAGCCAGAAAAACACTCCCACGGAAAGTACCAGATACATGTTTCTGGAAATATCCCTGGTCCTTTTTTCTAGGATCACTTTGATGAGCTGAGGAAGAAACGCCAGAGTAGTCAAAGTACAAGCCATAAATCCTAGTAAGGAGATAGGGTCCATCATTTGCTTGTATACTCCCTAGTGACGATTGTCTTGATCCCACCTCTTAGGTTATAATCACCCTTGACCTTGATGTATTTCGGATCCACTGATTGGATCAGATCTTCTAGAATATGATTTACCACATTCTCATGAAAGATTCCGAGATTCCGGTAGGCGAGAATATATTCTTTTAGGGACTTTAACTCTATACATTTTGCTTTTGGTATATAGCTGATCTCTATCACCCCAAAATCTGGCAGTCCGGTTTTAGGACAAACCGCCGTGAACTCTGGAATGGTAAAATCGATTGTGTAATCTTTACCTTCGTACACATTGGCGAAAGATTCTATCTCGGGAAGTTTCAGACTGGGGATATGGTCCTGTCTTCCCTCATAAGCGGAAATTCCGATCGACTCTTGTTGATGGCTCATGATTCCCTCTTTAATAAAACCAGAGTTTTCCGGACTTTATCTCTGGGAATCTTTTTACATCTCTATTTTAAAAGGAAACGTTAAGGATACCTTGGAATGAAGCACCAAAATGTAATTGGGATCGTGGATTTTGGAGGGCAGTACGCCCATTTGATCGCGTCCAGAATTCGTCGTTTGGGGGCATATTCTGAAATTTTAGGCAACGATGAGCCTATCGAAACCTATTCCAAACTTTCAGGGATCATTCTTTCCGGAGGACCGGAAAGTGTATACGAACCGGATTCTCCTTCTTTACCTGTCGAAGTCTTAAAGCTCGGGATCCCTGTTTTAGGGATCTGCTACGGCCACCAACTCATGATGAAACTTTTAGGTGGTGAAGTTAAAAAAGCAGGCATTGCAGAATACGGTAGAGCCGCTTTAGATTTTATTGATACATCCAAAACCCAATTACTCCAAGGTTTCGGAGGTGGGGAAGTTGTATGGATGAGCCATGGGGACGAGGTGACTCGTTTGCCTTCCGGATTTACTCGCACAGCATCTAGCCAGGACTGTGAATATGCAGTGGTGGAAAATCCTACCCAAAAATGGTTCGGGATACAGCTCCATCCGGAAGTGACTCATACCGAAAAAGGATCTGTTCTTTTAGAAAACTTCGTAAAAATTTCAGGAGCAGAAGGCACCTGGAACCTAAAACAATTTTTAGATCTAAAAGAAGAAGAATTACATTCTATTGTTCCTCCAGACAAAAAGATCTTCTTACTCGTCTCAGGAGGAGTGGATTCTACTGTTTCCTACCTTCTTCTCTCCAGAGCTTTGGGAAAAGACAGAGTTAAGGGTGTTCTAATCGATACCGGATTTATGAGAAAGAACGAGGTCGCAGACTTGCAGTCCAAACTTTCTCCCCAAGGTATCCAATTGCATGTGCACGATTCTTCCGAACTTTTTTATTCCAGCTTAAAAGGGAAAAAAGATCCGGAAGAAAAGCGTAAAATTGTAGGAAATCTATTCTTACAAGCTCAGGCAGACTGCGCTAAAAGTTTAGGACTGAACGCAGATGAATGGTTACTCGGACAAGGAACCATCTATCCTGATACTATAGAAAGTGGTGGGACAAAACATTCTCATACTATCAAGACCCATCATAATCGAGTTGAAGCCATCCAAAAATTAATGGAAGAAGGAAAAGTTGTAGAACCCATCAAGGACCTATACAAGGACGAGGTTCGAGAACTTGGAAATTACCTAGGACTTCCCAAAGAATGGACAGGAAGACATCCTTTCCCTGGACCGGGACTTGTGGTGAGAATGATCGCCCAAGAAAAACCGATAGAGGAATCCGTCCAAAAAAAACTGGATGAGTTGGTAGAAAGGGAGGCTTCTCTCCAAGCTAAACTTCTTCCTGTAGCCTCCGTTGGGGTAAAAGGGGACCAAAGGTCTTATGCGCATTGTGCTGCGATCTCAGGAGACAAGACCTGGGACGAGTTGGATAAAATTTCCACAGCCATCACAAACCAAATTTCTTCCGTAAATCGAGTCGTTTTATTCTTAGGAAAGTCGCAGGATTTCCAAAACGCAAACTTCAAATTCCAAGAAATCGATTTGGACAAAAAAGATTCAGACATTTTGAGAGAAGCAGATGCAGCAGTGGAGAAGGTCCTACAAAAAAGAAAGATCTACGACCAGATCTGGCAGATGCCTGTGGTACTTCTTCCTTTGGGCTCCGAATCCGGAAAAAGAAGTATCGTTCTTAGACCGGTGGATTCTCAGGAAGCGATGACTGCGAGTTTCTTCCGATTGAAAAAAGATGTTCTGGACGAGTTGGTTTCCGAAGTCTTGAAAATTCCTCAAATAGAGTATCTGTTTTTCGATCTAACAAACAAACCTCCCGGCACTATAGAGTGGGAATAAGATCTTAAAGTTCTGACCTGAATTTTGGGATACGGAATTCTTTTCCTTTCCAGATCAGATCCCAATTTTCAGAATTTTCTCTCCATTCTAACTCAGGATCCAAAAGGATTTCAGAAGAGATCCTTCCCCAGATCTCTTTTTGAAAAGGATGGAGCAGATTTCCAAAAGTATCGAATTTTAAATTTTCCGGTTGGAATAAGATCCCTTTTTCTCCTCCATAATAGAGTTTATCTTCTATCCTGTGTTTAAATAGAACCGGGTAATGTTCCGTTTGAACGAAATTCATTTCTTTTCCACAAGGAGAGATATAGGAATATTCCGGATATTTGCCGGTCCGATTTTTTTCTAGATGAGCGAAAAAGAAGTCTAAAAACTTTTTATCCGTTAGCTCGGAGTCCTCGTGGAAAAGTCTAGCGTTCGAGTCGATTCGATAGAAATAGATCCTCAAAGTCTTTCCTCCACTTTTCTATTGACACCTTGCAGGTACACAAAATCATACCTCATATCGGCGTCGTGGCCAAGTGGTAAGGCATGGCTCTGCAAAAGCTTGATCCCCGGTTCGAATCCGGGCGACGCCTGGCAGAGTCTCTAAAACGCCTGGATGGTGGAATCGGTAGACACCCAGGACTTAAAATCCTGTGAGTTCACGCTCGTGCGGGTTCAAGTCCCGCTCCAGGTACCAACTTACTCTGACCTAAAATCGCAGAGATCTCCTAGATCTAAGACAGGGAGATTCATCGATCTTTCCGGATCAAAACCTCCAAAACGGATCTTAAAACTCCTAAAAAATACGATATCTGGAAAGATCGTAATTTTAGAAAGCCCCAAAGTCTCTTTCCAAACAAAGGAATTCCAACCAGGTTTTAGATCCATCTCATGAATTCCTAAATCGTACTTTCGATGAGACCAGTAAAGTTTGTCCTCATCAAAAGATTCTTCTGAAAATACAGTAACTCCGATCTTAGTAGGTGGATTTTTCCATTCAGGAGAAATGTAGATCCCGAAAGAATAATCCTCCTCTCTTAGTTTTGCAGGATTCGGATATCTATGAGTGAGACAACCTTCTACAGAGAACTCTGAATTTCCTTCTGAAGGGGAGACCGATATAGTTTCTAAAATTCTTTTTTCTCTTTCCTCTGTTTGGTTTCTAAAAGGAAGGATCCTTCCTTCTATCTTTCTAGCAAGCTGGGAAGAAGAAGCAAAAACCTGTCTTCCATATGCAAGTTCAGCCGGGATAGAAAGTCTCCAGATCCAAAAGGAAGTGTTTAAAAGAAACGTAAAACTTAAGAAGATTACCGAAGCTTTGGAAAATTGAGAAGTGGTTTCCTTCTCTCTTCCCCATAAAAGTCCCGCCAATACATAGAAGGGAAGTGCGACCTCGTCGTCTAAAAGATAACATTGGAAAAATCCTGCCACCCAGATAAATCCAACTCCTATCAATGGAAAATTCCCTTCGTCCAAACTAGACGACGCGATCTTTCTAAACAAAAGATAGAAGAATCCGATCCATAAAATTCCGGAAAGCCATCCTCCCACGATCGCAAATTCTAAAATATCATTATGAGCATGTTTATTCGGTGTGATGAACAATTCGTACCAAAGCTGTTCGTTCTTTTGGATGAAAGTTTTAGAAACTTCGGAACTAGTTTCCTTAAATCTTCCTCCTCCTGTTCCCAGGATTGGATTTTTAGCCAGTAAGGGAAGGCTAAGTTTATAGATCCAATATCTTTGGTTTTCCGGGGTCTGGATCTCTCTGAGTTGGGCAAGAGTCCTTTGTAATAACCAGTTCTTTTGGTAGAAGAATCGAACTGTCCCACCGAGCCCGATTAGGAGTATGACTACGATCGAAACTCTTGCCAATGTAACCCTTGGAAGTTTACCATAGAAGTCTTTCCATTTGCTTAGAATGAAATAGACTGTTACTGCAAGAACTCCTAACCATGCGGACTTACTTTGGTTGAGTAGAAATACCCAAAGCGCTAATAAAAGAAGGATGCCGAATCCGAGTGTTCGTTTTAGATCCTTTTCCTTTTCCTTTATCTTTCGTAAAAGTAGAAGTGAAAGCCCCGGAATATAAAAAGAAATTAATCCGCCGTAGGTCAAATGAGTATTCATTAACCCGATCGGAAGATAAGTCTCCAAACCGAAAAGTGGCCCGGCAGGATGTTGCCTCCTATCTCCTGGAGCTGGAGTAAACCCGTTCGAGATAAATTTTCCGAGTCTATATTCGCTGAATACCGAAGCAATCCCCGAAATCAAAATGAGTAAAAAAGAGATCCATAGATATTTATAGATCAGCCTTCTATTCTTTTCCTCTGAAGAATGTACTGCCGCTATCGGAAAGAGTATCGAAAGCCAGAAATCCCCAGCCTCGGATTGTCTCGTAAATGTTTTCCAGAAATTGGAATATTCTTCCCAATGGGCCAAAGAGGAAATGAATACAAGAGCATAGGCTCCTAAAATGAATGCCCAGGGGAGAAGGTAGGTTCTGATCTTTTGGAAATTCTCCTTAGGTGAGAAGATAAAACAGAAAATACTCAGGCCTGCTAAGATTTGAGAAGCGGAAACAGAAAGTGGAAATGCTAGTAAGAAGAATAATAAGGAATATAGGGAGATCTTCCCCGAGGTCTCAGAAATATTAGAAAGGAAGCTAGGTTTCACCGGTCCCCAGAGTTTCCTTTTCCTCTCAGATTTCCAGAAAAAACCGCTGACAAAGAAGGAAAACCTCCTATTTTAGGAATTCATTCGCTTCCGGCGATATTCACTTATGGCAGAATCCGTTAAAACCAAGGAATCTTCTTCCCCTAAAAAAAAGAAATCTAAAGCTAAGGCACCTCTGAGCAGAAACGAGGTCCGGGAAAGGTTTTTAAAAAAACTTTCAGTAGCTATCATCACTTATAATGAAGAAGCAAATATCGGGGACTGTATCAAATCCTGCAGAGATATCGCAGACGAGATCGTTGTTTTAGATTCGAATAGTACGGATAAAACTAAGGAGATCAGCGAGTCCTTTCCCGAGGTGAGGTTCTCTTCCCAGAATTTTAAGGGGCATGTAGAACAGAAAAACGATGCGATCTCACTCTGTAAGAATGAATGGATCCTGTCTCTGGATGCAGACGAACGACTGAGTGAGGAGCTAAGAGATTCTCTCCGTGCGTTTTTAGAAAGTCCGGAAGATCCTTCCTTAAACGGACTCAAAGTTTCCAGGCTTACTTTTCATATGGGAAGGTTTATCCGTTTTTCAGGATGGTATCCTCAGACCAAGTATAGGATCATCCGAAAGTCCAAGTCCAAATGGACCGGGGAAAATCCTCACGACTATTTGGTGGTGGAAGGTAAGGGCAAAAAGATAAAAGGGGATATCCTACATTATAGTTTTGCAGATCTTGCCCAACAAGTCGATACGATCAATAAATTCTCATCTATCGTTTCTTGGACTCGTTGGAAGAAGAATAAAAAATTTTCCCTTGCACGTACAATCACCAAACCGTTCGGAAAATTTGTAGAGATCTACTTTTTCAAATTAGGATTTCTGGATGGGTTTCCTGGATTTACGATCGCGATCTCTTCCGCATATTCTACTTTTCTAAAAGAGGCAAAGGTCTATGAGTTGGGCAAAAAATTGATAGAACGACCTTCTAATCTTCGAAAAGATTACGGGAAATAAGATGGCCAAGGGCAAACAAAAATCCGGGTTTTGGAATAAGCTCTTTTTCTGGAGAAAGAAAAAGACGATCTCTACAGGATCTGAAAAAGAAGTAGTTAGAGATAGCAGAGGATATACCTGGGAATTAAAAGATCTGAGAGAAAAAGCGGATCGTTTTTTTGTGACCCGTAAAAAACCTTCCGGTACTATTTTCGAAAGTCCTTCTCTAAAGCTGACTAAAAACAACCGCAATCTATTTCGTTTAGAAGGTAAGGAAAAATCAGGAAGGGAATATTCTTTAGTTGTCTCCACCGGGAACTATCTAACCGAACAAGGTGACAAGATCAGCGGAGTGATTTTCTTAGGAGAAGCAGAACTAAACCGATTATTGAGTGGGGACCATAAGAGTCTAAAAAGTATCTTATCCGGGATCAATACTCCGAATTGGGACGAGGAATCTTGGGCAGTACTGCAGGAAGAGCCTGACCTAAAACGTTCTTCTGATTCTTGGAAAGAAATTTTAAGTTGGGATCCGATTTGGAAACAACAGATATTGATCCATCTCAGGCCCAGTACCATCGCTGTATTACTGGTATTTTTGGGAAAAGAATTCGAGGATATCTTCCAGGCAAATTCTTCTGAAAGAGTGAAACAGATCGTATCCAAAGAACTCTATTTTTTAAACGTAAGCGGGAACAGGAATTCTCCGCATTCCGAAAATTTGACACTCTACGAATTCGATTCCGCCAAAAAGGAATTCGAGTCAGTGCTCTCTAAAATTCGGTCTAAAAAGGATAAATGAGAATGAACTTAAAAGAGATCGCATCCAAACAGATAGAGGACTCTATAGAAACCAAAAAAGCGGTATTGGATACACTTCTTCCGGAGATTGAAGAAGCAGGAAGAATCGCTTCTGAAGTATTAAAAAAAGGGAATACGATCCTTTTTTGCGGGAATGGCGGTTCTTCTTGTGATGCCTCTCATATTGCCGCAGAACTTGTGGTCCGTTATAAATCAGGGAACGAAAGAAGGGCACTCCCTGCTATATCATTGTCCGCTGACTCAGCGGTTCTGACTGCCTGCTCCAATGATTACGGGTACGAATTCGTGTTTTCCCGCCAGGTAGAAGCATTTGGAAAGCCGGGAGATTTGCTTGTAGGACTTTCCACTAGTGGGAATTCCAAAAACGTGATCGCTGCCTTGGAAGCCGCCAAGAAAGCCGGCATGAAAACGATCTCTTTCTTAGGAGGAGACGGTGGAAAAATGAAAGGAATGGCGGACTTAGATCTGATCATTCCAAGGAAAGAAACCGCTCGTATCCAAGAATCTCATATTCTGATCGGTCATATTCTTTGTTCCATTGTGGAATACGAACTTTTTCAGTTGGGATAAAACTTGGAGAGTCCACACCTAACCGAACCAATTCTTTCGATACAAGACCTGAATGTAAAAATCGGGTCTTCTCATATTCTTAAAAACTTCGATTTCCAAATTTCTAAAAAAGAAATACATGCTTTGGTAGGAGAATCCGGAAGCGGAAAATCCACATTTGCAAGTACTGTCCTCGGACTTCTAAATGAAGAAGCTTCCGTAACCTGGAAGAAATTTTCAATCTTCGACCAAAACATACCAAGTGGGGATTTTTCTCTTTGGAAAAATTGGCGAGGAAAACGTATCAGTTTAATCCCCCAATCTGCAGCGATCGGACTTCATCCATTCCTTAGCATAGGCTCCCAGATCCTGGAATATTTTTCGCTTCTCCAACCTGAGTTTGCAAACGAAGCAACTTGCATCCGGTTATTAAAAGAATTCGGACTTTCTGATCCGGGGGCTGCCTGGAAGGCGAGGCCTCACCAACTTTCCGGAGGAGAAAGACAGAGAATTTTGATACTACTTTCGGTGTATTCGGGAGCGGAACTTATCCTGGCGGACGAACCCACTTCCGCTTTGGATCCGACTACCGGAAAAGCGATCCTGGAACTTTTGAAAACCAGGGTGAAAGATCTGGGAGCAGGGCTTCTATTTATCAGCCATGATCTTAGTTCTGCCAGGGACCTGGCCGATACTATAACTGTGATGAAAAGTGGAGAAAAACTCGAGACCCTAAAAAGCCAAAACGGGTCTTGGAAACCACATTTGGAGTATTCCAGAAAACTGTTTACTTTGGATGAAAATCCCGCTTGAATTGCAAAATCTTATGATCCGGTCCTTCTTCATCTACTTTCTGATCTTAGCGGCTAACGTTTATCCGTCGTTTGTCGGTGCAGAAAGTATCCATTTGGAAGAATATGATATTTCCAGATATCCTAAAGTGGAATTAAAACTGAGAGCTAGTAAAGGTGTATCCTTAGATCAGGAGATTCTTACTGTTTCAGAACAAAAAGAAAATCGCTCTAGAAGAGTAGGTCCTCTCAAGATCCATAGACCGGAAGGCACAAGGCCAGTTCATATTTATCTGATCACCCAGATGACGAATTCATTCGATCATAATGTACAGGCCACAGAGATCTTAAAAACTATCGTAGAAAGAGCGGATTCTGCAGACAGGTTCAGTTTTGTATTTTTTACGGATGATGTATTCTTCTCCAAAGACGACCTGAGTAAATCAGATGCCTTAAAAGAAGCTAAGGTCCCAGGTGGGAAGTCCAACAGGAATACTTCTGCAAACCTGGACTATGTTTTCCAAAAGATCTCTCCTCGTTTGAAAGAGACTGATTATATTTTGACCATCTTTTACGACCTGGATCTCATCCCGTCCAACGAAGCTCAGAATGGGGAATACACTCCGAATATTCCAATTCATGTTCTTTCCTTTCCTTCCAATGGGGGAAAGTTTTTGGCAAAAAGATATGGTGGGACATTCTACTCTTTGAATAGTCCAGATTTCAGGACCCAAGTTTTTGGGGACCTAGATTATTTCAGAAAAGAACCTTGGTCCTTGGTATATGAGTCTCCTTTCCAAGACGAATGGCAGTTCCAAGGAAGTGGTAATTTAGAAGTGGAACTGGAAACTAAAAATTCCAGAAGACTCAGTTTTTCTTATGATCTTCCTTTTCAAACAAGACTTGCTGTATTCTTATTACATCCTTCTATCTTTCTTCCCAGCTTTACATTCTTATTGGTTCTTACTTTGGTGGCTCTCATCGTAGTTCTGAAAAAAGGGAAAAAGCAGTATCCAGAAGGAACTGTAAGCGCTGAAGAGAGACTTCATACAATCGAATTCGAACAAGATGCTTACCGAAAGATGTACGGCAACCAATACCAGCTTGTTTACTCCGAAGAAGATCGGATCGAGACAGAAAGGGCAGCCCCAGTCGCTCTAAAAGAATTCGATCAAGGTGAATCTTACGAAAAAGCCACCCTCGTTTTTAAAGAGGGGAGAAATCCAGGTAAACAATACTCACTTGCAAGAGCAGAGACAAATATTGGAAATTCGGATCTATGCGATCTAGTCTTATATGAACAATCTGTCAGTAAAAATCATGCAAGGATCAGAAAGGTACGTAACCGTTATATTTTATATGATCTGGTTTCCGAGTCAGGAACCTTCTTAAATGGTAAAAAAATTCTGAGACCTAGGATCTTATACGATTTTGATGAGATCGGAATCGGCAAAGCTCTGCTAGTTTTCCGAGGCAAATGATAGATTCGGGACCTTCTTCCCGGAACCTTCTTTACGAAAAACCCCTGATTTTTAGCATGGAAGAGAGCTTCCTTAAGGAAGTCTAATCTTTACTCTTGAATTACCCCCTGGGGGACCTGCAAACCATGAAAACGATGTTCGAAAAAATCTGGGAAGACCATCTGGTCGGTGAAATGGACGGAGGGTCCTATCTTATTTATATAGACCGACATCTGATCCATGAGGTTACGAGTCCCCAGGCTTTTGACGGGATTCGTATGGCCGGCAGAAAAGTGAGACGTCCAGAAGCTACTTTCGCTACCATGGACCATAACGTTTCCACTAGGATTCGTGACCTGGAACTGGCCGATCCGATCTCTGCCAATCAGATGAAAACTCTTATCAAGAATTGTAAAGAGAACGGAATTACTCTTTATGACTTAAACCATCCGGACCAAGGGATTATCCATGTGATCGCTCCTGAGATGGGACTCACTCATCCTGGTATGACTATCGTTTGTGGGGACTCCCATACTTCTACTCATGGGGCTTTTGGAGCTCTGGCTTTTGGGATCGGAACTTCCGAAGTAGAGCATGTGCTTGCTACCCAGACTCTTATGCAAAGAAGAGCAAAGACAATGGAGATCAGAGTAGATGGTCAACTTTCTCCACATGTGACCGCAAAGGATATCGTTCTTGCGATTATCGGAAAGATCGGTACTGGTGGCGCTACCGGATACGTAATCGAATACAGAGGCTCAGCAATTTCTTCCTTAAGTATGGAAGCTCGTATGACTGTTTGTAATATGTCGATAGAGGCGGGAGCAAGAGCTGGACTGATCGCTCCGGACCAAACTACTTTCGATTACCTGAAAGGAAAAGATTTCGCACCTAAAGGTGCAGAATGGGATCTGGCTGTCCAAAAATGGAAACGTTATGTGACAGACGATGGAGCAAAATTCGATACTAGCATCGTATTAAAAGCAGAAGAGATCGCTCCTCAAGTGACTTGGGGAACTTCTCCAGGACAAGTAGTTCCTGTGACAGGTATTGTTCCAGATCCAAAAGATGCGCCGGATGCTGTAGAAAAGACAAGTATAGAAAATGCACTTAAATATATGGACCTGAAACCTGGACAAAAGATGGAAGAAGTCTTTGTAAATAAGGTATTCATCGGTTCCTGCACAAACTCTAGAATTGAAGACCTAAGAGTGGCAGCTAGTACCGTAAAAGGTAAAAGGGTTTCCAATAAGGTCCAGGCAATCGTAGTCCCTGGTTCCGGAAGAGTGAAACGCCAAGCAGAAGCGGAAGGACTAGATAAAATTTTTATAGAAGCAGGCTTTGAATGGAGACAACCGGGTTGTTCCATGTGCCTTGCTATGAATGATGACGTTTTACAACCTGGAGACAGATGTGCTTCTACTTCCAATCGTAACTTCGAAGGAAGACAAGGAAAAGGTGGAAGAACTCACTTAGTCGGTCCTGCAATGGCAGCTGCCGCTGCGGTCGAAGGACATTTTGTAGATATTCGGAATTGGAAATAAGGATACTGGATTTATATGAAAGCTTTTACCCAACACGAAGGTTTAGCGGTTCTAATTGATCGCCCAAATATAGATACGGATGCAATCATCCCGAAACAATTTTTGAAAAAGATTGAACGTACCGGTTTCGGGATCCATCTATTTCATGACTGGAGATATCTGGACGATGAGGGAACCAAACCGAATCCTGAGTTTAGTCTGAATCTAGATAGATACAAGGGAGCTTCTATCCTTGTCACCAGAGACAATTTTGGATGCGGTTCTTCCAGAGAGCATGCTCCTTGGGCTTTGGAAGATTATGGTTTTAGAGCGATTATTGCTCCTTCTTACGCGGATATTTTTTACAATAATTGTTTCAAAAACGGTATGCTTCCGGTTGTTTTAAAGGCGGAAGAAGTGGACGAAATTTTCAAGATCGTAGATAAGACTCCGGGAGCCAAAATTAAGATCGATCTGGACAAACAGAATGTGATCAGTCCTTCCGGAAACGTATACAATTTCGAAGTGGACTCTTTCCGTAAGTATTGTTTATTTAACGGTTTGGACGATATCGGTTTAACCCTGAAGCATGCTGCAGAGATCTCTTCTTATGAGGAGAAAAATCGAAAAGATGTTCCTTGGTTGTACGCTTCTTTAAAGTAATTTTCTAAATAGATCACAGGACCCTAGAAGACTATGTTCGACGAAATTTCCCGTTCCATCGATGAATTCGGCAATAGCCTTCTTGGGGCTTTGAATAATGTACAAAATGCGTTCGGAAGGGAATTAAGCGTAGCTAAACCGATCAAGGAGAATGTTCTCCAAATGATCGGGAACACTCCTCTCATCCGACTCAACCAGATCGGTTCCCATATTCCGAATGTGGAAATTTATCTCAAGGCGGAGTTCTGCAATCCTACTGGAAGCGTAAAGGATAGGACCGCACTTTCTATGGTGCTTGCCGCAGAAAGAAGAGGGGAGCTAAAACCTGGCGGTTCTATTTTCCAAGCGGGATACAATACTACTGCAATTTCTTTAGCATGGATTTCTACTCTTCGCCAATACAAGTTCAAAGTATTTTTAGCTCCTGATACGGATCAGGAAAAGATCAAAGAACTGAAATCCTACGGTGCCACTGTAGAAGTGGTCCAGCTTGCAAAAGGTAATTGGGACGATTCTCTTTTGGAAACTGCAAAGTCAGCAAAGGACAGAGAGAAAAACAGCGTGATCCTGAATGAATTCAAGGACATGGCAAATACGAATGCACACTTTTTATTTACCGGCCCCGAGATCTGGAGAGATCTTGGCGGGAATGTGGATGCGTTTGTTGCAGGCGGAGGTTCCGGCGGAACTCTTTCCGGTGTAGGAAGATATTTAAAAAGTAAAAAGCCTTCTTTAAGGGTCATTATGGGAGTGAGCAAGAATTCTCGCTTCATTCGTAAAATGGTACAAGGAGATTCCAGCATCCGACTTCCAGAGTCCTTCGATCCAAAAGTTACGGACCAATATATTGGAGTGGATAGGGACGAGGCTCTTCGTTACCAATCCGAGCTCTACCAAAAAGAAGGAATTTTTGCGGGACTGACTACGGGAACCACACTAGCATCGGCTATCCATTACGCGGAAAGTCTTCCCACTCGAGAGGACCAAAAAACTCCTAGCTATAAGATCGTAGTACTTTCTCCGGACCGACTCTAATTGGAATGGAAGAATCTTACTATTCCGCCTTACGTGAATCTTTAAAAAAAGAAAGAAAGGCAGAGCTAGATAAGTTTAAGGAAGAAATCTCTTCTTCTGATCTAAACAAAAGAGTCCAAGACGGATTCACAGTATTCCCTTTAGTATTCGAAGACGCCGAACTTGGTGCTGACGGAAACTGGAAGGTGCTACTTAAACCCACAAAGTCTAAAAATATTCCGGAACTATTCAGATCTGGTACACCTGTTCGTATCGTTAAGGAAGCAGAAGAATATATCTCCGTTCTACTCAAAGCAAACGAAGACTCTTATCTGGTTTATATGGAAGAAGTTCCGGATTGGGTGGAAGAGGGAAAACTTGCTCTCGAAATTCTTCCCGATGAGACTAGTTTTAAAGAATGGGACCGAGCCTTAGAAAAAGTAATCTCCGCTAAAAAAGGATCCAGAGAGAAATATTTTGCGGATCTATTTTCCAATCAATTGGAAGTTTCTAAACCGAATTTTAAACCTCTCTCTAATCTTCCTGATACTCTGAACGATTCCCAAAAGAAGGCAGTCTCCGCAATTTTACAAACGGAAGATTTTATTTTAGTACATGGTCCTCCCGGCACGGGAAAGACCAAAACGATCGTAGAAGCAATTCGTATCTTGGCTTCCGAAGGTAAAAGGATACTCGCTTCTGCTCCCACGAATGCAGCTTCCGATCTACTTGTGGAATCATTGGAAAGACTAAAAGTTCCGGTTTTAAGGATCGGTCATCCTGCTCGGATGCATCCTGATATTCTTCAGAACTCTTTGGAGATGAAATTAAATCATTCTCCGGAAGCAAAATTGATAGAAAGGGACAGAAAAGAAGTCCAGGAATTATTGAAGAAGGCCCGCAAATACAAAAGAAGTTTTGGTAAAGAAGAAGCGGAGGAAAGAAGAAGTCTCTATAAAGAAGCAGACGCATTAAGAAAAAGTATCAAAGAAAGGCAGAAGGTTCTGATCAGATATTTATTGGAGTCGCATCCAGTTATAGTATGTACACATACTGGCGCTTCTTCTTACCAATTGCATAATTTGGATTTTGATTATGCGGTCTTGGACGAAGGCAGCCAGGCGATAGAACCTTCTTCTTGGATCCCTATCTTAAAAGCGGAGAGATTTGTGATTGCCGGAGATCCATTTCAACTTCCTCCTACGGTGATCTCGGAAGATAAACTACTTAAGGTTTCTTTAATGGAGAGACTTCTTCCTATTTTCCAGGACAAGGAAAGAGTGTTTCTATTGGATACTCAGTATAGAATGACTGATCCGATCCAGACATTCCCGAATCAGATGTTTTATGAGAATAAACTAAGATCCGGACTGGAACAAAACCTTAGAGAAAAAGTTCCTTTCGATTCAGGAGAGCCATTCGGTTCAAGCCTAGTCTTCTTAGATAGTTCCGGAACGGATACTTCGGAAGAAAATTCGGAAGGTAGTTTAGGAAATCCTTGGGAAGCAGAGTTTACGGTAAACATAGTAAAAAGAATTTTGGATTCTGGATGGGATCCTAAAAATCTTATCTTACTTTCCCCTTACAGATACCAAAGATATCTTCTAAAACAAAAATTAGAGGAAATCATCCCGGAACATTCTTCTCAGTTGGAAGTAGAGACTGTTGACTCTTTTCAAGGCAGAGAATCTGATGCAGTAATTTTCAGCTTGGTTCGTTCCAATCCGGAAGGTCAGATCGGATTTTTATCAGAGACCAGAAGATGGAATGTAGGAATGACTAGAGCCAAAAAACTTTTAGTGATGGTGGGCGACGGCTCCACTCTAGGGCAAAACGAATTTTTCAAAGATCTACTAGAGACAGTTGAATTGGCGGGAGAGCTTAGGACCGCTTGGGAGTTTTTGGATTAAAGCTTACCAACTGAATTTTTTTCGGATCGGAATGTATAATGCGCCAATCCAAACCAAAGTGAATGCAAGATGAGAGATCAAAATATGGGAAGGATCTTGGACGGAGCATACAAACTTCAGACATAGATTAGAACTTGCTAATAAAAGATTTAAAAACAAGAATCCGGAAAGTCCCGGTCTAGAACTCGCAGTATTTTTAAAAAGAAACCAAGCCCCGGCTCCAAAGAAGATCGAAGTACTCGCTATAATTGCGGGACAAAGTCCCAGATGAATATGGGACGGAACTTCTTCCGTAAAAAACCGACTTAGGATCAATGCGATCCAAGCGAATAGAAAAACACCTGCCGCCCAGAAGATCCAAGTCGAAGTTTCCTCAGGAAAGGCAAGTTTACTCAAAAGATAAGCGGAGAAAATTCCCCACACCAATAATAATGCAGGTTCTGGCCACCAACCCGGGAATGTGTTTAGTCTACCTGATAAATTGGAAGCAGCCCATCCAACTAGGATTCCCAAAAACACTAACCCCAAACAGGAAAGAAAAAGGGTAAAAATGTTCAGACTCCCTTTTTCCAGGTCGGAACTTAATGTTTGGATCAGCTTTTTGGTCTTGTCCGATTCTGAATTTGACATGCTTCCTCCCAGGTTAGATTTTCCATATGATTGTAAGAAAGATTGGACATCCTTAAAAAATCCAGTCCAATAGCTTTCTTTATACGACTCACAAATCCATTCGAGTCAAACTGCATAAGGTTACATGGCGGAAAAGCAAGATATCTGGCAAATTCTTTCGGAAAGAATGCGCTTAGCTCAAGACGGAGATTCCAAGGAATACGAACTCCTACTTTCCAAATGCAGGGAAATTTTAAACAATCATCTGAGCTATAAGGTTCGTGACAAGGAAGATCGAGAGGATCTCATTCAGGATATTCTGATCGGTATTCATAAGGCCAGAGCAACTTATCGAAGGGAAAAACCGTTTGCACCCTGGTTTTTCTCCATCGCCAGATACAAGACCATAGACTATATCCGAAGGAAAGGGACTAGGGATAGAATGGTTTCCACGGAGATGGAAGGTTTTGCCCAGGAAGTAAAAACTTCTATTGAAGACAAGTGGGAGGTCCAACAAGGACTGGAATCCTGGTTAAACGTTCTAGAACCCAGACAAAGAAGGATCCTGACCATGGCAAAACTGGAAGGGAAATCGGTTCGAGAGATTTCCGAAACCACTGGCCTTTCCGAATCCAACGTAAAAGTGATTGTCCATCGTTCTCTGGAAAAGTTGAAACGTTTTTTTTCCGAGTCTGAGAGAACGATAGAAGGCTCCAAGACGTCCAAGAAATAGAAAATGCCCAATCAAACGAAGATCACCAGGATGTCCTCTCTCCAAGAAATTTCGGCAGAGGAATGGAATCTTTTAGGCGATCCAGAAAATCCTTTTTCCAATCATGAATTTTTATATTCACTGGAACTTTCTTCCTGCGTAGGTGGAAGGACTAGTTGGCATCCAGAGTATTGGCTGGCGGAAGACGAGAGCGGGATACATTCTTCCCTCCCTTTTTATCATAAATACGATTCTTATGGTGAGTATATTTTCGATCATTCTTGGGCTAATTTTTTCTCTCAGAACGGACTTTCTTACTATCCCAAGGGGCTCGTGGCTTATCCTTTCACCCCGGTAAACGGTAAGAAAATTTTAAGAAGAAATAATGTGTCTGCAGAAGAGGCGTTGGACCTCCTACTTCCTCCTTTATTGGAGAATTCAAGGAAAGAAGGGCTCTCCAGTATTCATTTTCTTTTTTTACAGGAAGAAGAAGCTAAGGCATTAGAGAAAAGGGGATTTTCCACTCGGATCACTCATCAATTTCATTGGAAGAATAGAGGTTATACAAGTTTCGATAATTTTCTGGGGGACTTTAGATCCAAAAAAAGGATACAGATCAAAAAGGAAAGGGAAACTATTAGAGAATCTGGCATTCGGATCATATGCAAAGAAGGGAAAGAAATTTCTGAAAATGATATGGATTCCATCTATAATTTTTATGCGGAGACCTATTCCAGAAAATGGGGATCTCCCTATTTGAACCGCAAATTTTTTAAGATCATTTTGGAAAAATTTTCCCAAAATCTGGTTTTATTTTTAGCGGAGAAGGACGGAAACACGATAGGCGGAACATTTAATCTGAAAAAGGGAAAGAAGTTGTATGGAAGATATTGGGGCTCTTCTTCACATTATCCTTTTCTACATTTCGAATGTTGTTATTATGCTCCAATTGAATACGCGATCAGGAATGGTTTCGAAATTTTTGAAGCCGGCGCCCAGGGAGAGCAGAAGTTTTTAAGAGGATTTCCTGCCGTTCCTACTTATAGCTCTCATTTTATTTTCCATAACCAAGCTCGAAATGCGATTGAACGTTTTTTAGAAAGCGAAAGAATGCATATGCAGGAAATGATTCGGGAAACCAATCTTTCTTCCCCATTGAAAGATGAGGCTCTGAGGGGAGAATCCGAAGACCAATGAGCAATTTAAAGACCGAAGAACAGGTTCTCACAAAAGAGAAACTGAAACTTAAAAAACCGGCTAAGTATAGGGTGGTGATCTTGAATGACGATTACACTCCTATGGAATTCGTGGTTTGGATCTTGCGAGTGGTATTTTATCGGACCCAGGTCGAGAGCGAACAAATTATGCTACAAGCACATACAACCGGAAAGGCTCTTTGCGGAGTCTATTCTCATGATGTTGCCAGGACAAAAGTGAACGAGACTCATATACTCGCAGAGGAGCATGGACATCCTTTGCATTGCCAGATGGAAATAGAAGAGGGGGAAGAATCATGACCTTATCAGAAGAACTGGAAAAATCTCTGGGCCAAGCAAGGACCGAGGCTCTCAAAAGAAGGAACGAATACATCACGCTTGAGCATATTCTTCTCTCCTTAACAAATGATCCGATCGCAGCTGAGGTTCTGATTGCCTGCGGAGCGGACTTAGAACAGTTACGTTCCGAGTTAAAAGAATATTTAGATACTGAAATGGAATCGGTTCCGGAATCTTTCGGAGAGATAGAGCCTGAATATACGATTGGTGCTCAAAGAGTTCTTCAGTTAGCGGCATTTCACGTTCAGTCCACCCAAAAGAAAAAATTGGATGGAGGTTATGTGCTCGCTTCCTTGTTCAGAGAAGATCAGTCGCATGCGGTCTTTTTCTTAGGAAGACAGGATATTTCCCGCTTCGATGTGGTGCGTTATATTTCTCATGGGATCAAAAAGTCAGGCGAGAAGGTAGGAGAAGGCAATTCCACGGACGAATCTTCCAAAAAACAAAGCGGAGATCCTCTGTCTGATTTCTGTGTGAATCTGACTGAAAAAGCAAGCCAAGGAAAATTAGATCCTTTGGTCGGAAGAGCAGAGGAGATAGAAAGAACGATCCATATCCTTGCCAGAAGAAGAAAAAACAATCCTATCTTCGTTGGAGATGCGGGAGTCGGAAAAACAGCGATCGTAGAAGGACTTGCACTTCAGATCGTAAACGGAAAGGTCCCGGATATATTAAAAAATACGAAAGTATATTCCTTGGATATGGGACTTCTTCTTGCCGGAACCAAGTTCAGAGGAGAGTTCGAGGAAAGACTGAAAAATGTTGTGCAGGCAATTTCTTCCGATCCGGATAATGTATTATTTGTGGATGAGATCCATACGATCATAGGTGCGGGTGCTGTTTCAGGTGGATCCTTGGATGCTTCTAACCTTTTGAAACCCGCACTTTCGAATGGGGAACTTCGTTGTATTGGAACTACAACATATAAGGAATATAAAGCGATCTTCGAGAAAGACCATGCTTTATCTAGAAGATTCCAAAAACTAGAAGTGAATGAACCAAGTGTAGAAGAGACCATCCAGATCTTAAAAGGACTTCTTCCTAAATACGAACAATTCCACTCCGTAAAATATTCTTCAGGGGCCGTAGAAGAAGCGGCAAAACTTGCAGAACGTTATATTCTAGATCGTAAACTTCCTGATAAGGCAATCGATCTCATAGACGAAGCTGGCGCAAAGGTAAAACTCAGAGAAAGTTCCAAGTCAAAGATCGTAAGTGTAAAAGAGATTGAAGAACTTGTCGCAAAAATTTCTAAAATCCCTCCACGAACTGTAAAGGCGGATGATAGAGAAAAACTCAAAAACCTAGACGAGGAATTAAAACGCAAAATTTACGGGCAGGACCAGGCAGTAATTGAACTCGTGCAAGCAATCCGACTTTCCAGAAGTGGTTTGTCAGAGCCGGGAAAACCTGTGGGTTCTTTCTTGTTCGCAGGACCTACAGGTGTTGGAAAAACGGAATTATCCAAACAACTCGCTGCTATTTTGGGTGTGGAATTCATCCGATTCGATATGAGCGAGTACATGGAAAAACATACTGTTTCTAGACTGATCGGTTCTCCTCCTGGTTATGTTGGTTTCGAGCAGGGTGGTCAATTGACGGATGCGATCGTTCGTACCCCTCATTGTGTTCTTCTATTGGATGAGATTGAAAAGGCTCACGAAGATATATATAATATTCTTTTGCAGATCATGGACCATGCCACTCTCACGGATAATAATGGTAGAAAAGCGGATTTCAAACAAGTCATTCTGATTATGACCACAAATACAGGTGCAAGAGAAAGAGCTTCTAATCCATTAGGATTCGATAATACCGTTTTGACTGACAGAGGATTAAAGGCTATTGAAAAACAGTTTTCTCCCGAGTTTAGAAATAGGCTTACAGCTATTATTGAGTTCTCTGCTCTGGATGAAGGAACAGTTTCTAAGGTGGTCCGTAAACAACTGGAACTTCTGGAAATCAGATTGAAAGAGAAAAATATTCAACTTCATTATGGAGAAGATGTGCTGATTTGGATCGCTAAAAAATCCTATGATCCTTTGTTCGGTGCAAGGCCTGTCCAAAGGTGGATTGACTCTAATATTTCCAAAAAACTCTCCGAAGAGATCCTGTTCGGAGAATTAAAAAACGGTGGGGATGTGAATTTGGAAATACAAAACGAGGAACTTAAATTAGTCTTCCGTTCTAGAGAAAAATAATGTCTTTTAGAACCGTTAGACCTAGTCCCAAAAGTTTCTTACTATTTTCGATTCTAGTCCTTCTTGTTTTTGGTTCTTGTAAGAAGAATGTACTATTCATCGAAGGAAGGGAAGTATCTACCCAGAGCCTTGTGGCTCCTAAGTTCGGGATAGATCCAAACACCTTATTTGCGGAATCCAAGAAGATCATGATCTCGACGGATTCCATAGATGCTTCCAAGGTGGGACTGGAAATTTACAAAAAGGGAGGAAATACAATCGATGTGGCTGTGGCTTCTTCCTTTGCAGTTTCCGTTACTCGTCCTTCTTCCACAGGGATTGGCGGTGGTGGATTTTTAGTCTATCATCACGCAAAATCCGGAAAGTCATACGCTTTTGATTTCAGGGAAAGGGCACCTTCATTAGCGAATCGTAATATGTATAAAGGCCGTCCTAAGGAAGAATCCTTACTCGGATATAAATCCGTGGGTGTTCCCGGGATGGTGGCCGGTCTTGTTCAGATCCATAAAAAGTTCGGAAAACTTCCCTTAAAGGAGGTTTTAGCACCTGCGATCCGATTAGCAGAAGAAGGATTCATAGTATATCCGGATCTTTCGGAAGCGATCCAAGAATCGGAACAAGACATGAGTCCAGGAATGAAAAAGATTTTCATTCCTGGAGGAAAGGTTCCTGAGTCTGGTGAAAAATTCGTTCAGAAAGATCTTGCCAAGACCCTTAAGATCATTTCTGAAACGGGAGATAAGGACTTCTATACAGGGGCGATCGCAAAAGCACTTTCTACAGAAGTCTCTACAAATGGTGGCTCCATTCATTTCGACGATCTGAGAAACTATAAGGTAAGGGAAGAAAAACCTTTAGAAATCACTTACAGAAATTATAATATTCGGACGATGTTCCCTCCTTCTTCCGGAGTTCATCTTTTTACCATGTTGAAGATGTTGGAAACGAAAGAACTTCATTCAATGTTCGATTTTTCTCAGAGCGATTATTATCACTTCTTGGCGGAAGTCATGAGAAGAGGATATTCTGATCGAGCTGTTCTTGGCGGAGATCCCGGATTTACTAAGATCCCTGTGAATACATTAATCTCTTCCGAATACGCAAAAGAAAAAATTTCGGACTTTAATCCTGGTAAAGCCACTCCTAGTTCCACATACTTAAGTAGATTGAATTTAAGAGCGGAATCTCCTCAAACCACTCATATTTCGGTAGTGGATGCGGAAGGTAATGCTGTTTCTACCACACATTCTATCAATTATAGATTTGGTGCTGCAGTTGTATTGGAAGGATATGGTTTTGTTCTAAATGATACTATGGATGATTTCAGTCGTTCACCTGGAGAGCCTAACGTATATGGTCTCATTGGGGCTGAAGCAAATTCTATCCAGCCTGGAAAAACACCTTTGAGTTCCATGTCTCCTACTATTGTTCTGAAAAATGGAGAAACATTTTTAGTCACAGGTGCTCCTGGTGGGTCTTACATAGTAAATGCAGTTTTACAATCTATATTGTTTAATTTAGATTTAAATCTTACATTGTACGAGTCAGTTGCCAGGGGAAGAATTCACCATCAATTTTTCCCGGATGCTCTTTCTATAGAAGGACCGGCGACCGATACTGCAACTTTCAACCAATTGAAGGCGAAAAAACACGAAGTTCGACTCGGAAATAATATGGCAAAACTGTTTTGCGTAAAAAGAGAGAACGGAACATTGTATGGTGCGGCAGACCCACGGGGAGATGGAATCCCTTTGGGAGAATAATATTAAAGAAAAGACTTAGGAATATAAAATGAATCGATCCGCCAAAACTCCGGTATGTCCGAATCTGCGTCATGCTGTAAAAGCAAAACACGGTTTGGAAAAGGAAAGTATGCGCATATTTTTCGACGGAAGGATTGCCACTACTCCTCATCCGGAATCCTTAGGTTCCAGTCTGACCAACCATTTTATCAAGACTGATTTTTCGGAACCTCAACTTGAATTTGCGACAAATCCTAGGCCTCGGATCGAAGCTATCGTAAGAGAATTACAAGATCTGCATATATTCACATCTAGACATTTAAAGGAAGAGTGGATCTGGCCATTCAGTATGCCTCCGATTCTTCCTAAGGAAGATAAAGACATTCCTCTCGGACAGTATGGTCATTCTTTTTCTGGAGAATGGAAAACGGTCTATAGAAATGGTTTGGGTCTTCGTTATGGAAGAAGGATGCAGACGATCTCAGGAGTTCATTATAATTTTTCATTTTCTAATCTGTTCTTAAAACAAATTTTAGGAAAAGAGATTCAGGCGTTCAAGAAAGAGGAAATTTCGGAGTTATATCTTTCAGTTACTCGCAATTTCATGAGAAGGGTTCCCGAAATTCTATATTTAACTGGGGCTACTCCTGTTTTTGACGAAACATTCTTGCCGGTGCCTAGCGATTTCCCTTTTGTAAAACATAAAGAGCATACCTACTACGCGCCTTATGCTACTTCTTTGAGAATGAGTGAGATCGGATACACTAGTAAGGTGCAAGACGAACTTCCTATCAATTATAATTCCTTAAAGGAATATATTGACGGGATGTGTTACGCTGTCAGTACTCCTTATTCTAAATACCAACCGTTTGGCGGAATTCCAAACCAGCTCAACGATCATTATCTGCAGATAGAGAATGAATTTTATTCGCCGATCCGACCAAAACAGATCCCTAAAAACGACGAAAGACCTTTAGATGCGCTCCAAAGTAGAGGAATCCAATATATTGAGATCCGTTGTTTGGATCTTCAACCTGAATCTCCCACTGGAATTCATAAGCCAAGCCTTGGCTATATACAGATGGTGTTACTCGACGGCCTATTGAAAGAAAGTAAGTCCATAGACCAAAAGGAAAGACTTAGGATCAGAGAAAATACAAAAAGGATCATTTGGGAAGGAAGAAAACCGGGATTAAAGGTTTTGGACGACGATGGAGAGGAAGAGGATTTTCTAACTAGAGGAAAAGAATTCACCCAAAGCCTATTACCTATCGCTCAAGAGTTAGATCGCCATACTGGTAAAAGATTCTACCAAGAAATATTAAATATAATGAATAAACGTTGGGAAGATCCCAAATATACTCCTTCCGGTAAATTGATGGATCGTATCATAAACGAAGGTTGGGAATTTCGGGACCTTGGAATTCATTTGGCGAAAGAAAATTATAGAAATCAATCTCAGATGGAACTTACTCCGGGGAAATTTAATATGTTCGTCAAAGAAGTGCAAAAGTCTTTGGCAGAAAAAGAGAAAATAGAAGAATCCGAAAAAGTAAGAAAGAATCCTACTGCAAGGATCTGTAACCATTGAAATATAAACTGGAACCGGGACAAAAACTAGATCCGAATGAATTTATCCTAAAAGGATTCGAGGATCTGGAAATTTCCACTCAGATCGTGATCCGAGACGCTCTCAATCGAGGTTTAGAAGTAGAAGTTTTGGATCGTCCCAGCCATTTTATCCGACTGAAAGGCAAAGGAGTCACAAGACTCATAAAAGAAGCTTCCAAAACGGAACTGGATTCCTATATGACCTTCTTAGTAATGGAAAACAAAACCATCACTAAACGTATTTTAGAAGAGTCGAATATACTTGTACCAAAAGGAATTGCAGTTTCCGATCTGAACTCCGGATTGGAATTCTTAAACAAAAACTCGGATAGAAAGATGGTTGTAAAACCGGTGACTACGAATTTTGGGATTGGAATTAGTATTCTTCCACCTTCTTCTTCCGTAGAAGAAAAGAAGAAGGCATTGGAAATCGCACTCGGATTTTCAGAAACCGCTATCGTAGAGGAATTTGCGGAAGGAAACGAATACAGGTTCTTAGTGATTGGAGACGAATGTGTTGCGGTCTGCAATCGTATTCCTGCGAATGTTACGGGTGATGGAAAAAAAACCATCAGAGAATTGATAGAAGAAAAGAACTCTGATCTCCGAAGAGGGGTAGGGCATATTACACCACTGGAAAAGATCCGATTGGATGAGACTGAAATAAACGTACTAAAAGAATCTGGAAGAACTCCCGAATCCATTCCAGGTACCGGAGAAAAAGTTTTTGTCCGTAAAAACTCTAATATCAGCACAGGTGGGGATTCAGTAGACGTGACCGATATCGCGCATTCTTCTTACAAAAAACTGGCTGTGGAAGCTGCAAAAGCTGTTGAGGCGAAGATCTGTGGTGTGGATATTATAGTAAAAGATCTGGAGTCTGAAGGAGATTATAGGATCTTAGAGTTGAACTTTAATCCTGTATTATACATTCATAATTATCCTTATTCTGGTAAGAATAGAAAGGTGGGAGAGAAAATTTTGGACGTATTAGGATACACTTCCTAATTTTTGGATCTTACTTTTTACATAGTCCACGATGTCTCTGGACTCGTACATTCTGATATCACCGTCTACTAAGAAAGGAACCTGAGAGAGGCCTCCTAAACGTAGGACCTCCTCTCTGCCCGGTGTGCCTTTGCTAGCCTCTACCAATTCGTAATCCTTACCCTCTTTCAGGCCTAATTCGGAAAAATGCCCTCGAACGTAAGCGCAATAAGGGCATGTATCGTATTGGAAGAGTTTCATCATATTAGGCACCGATCTTTTTTTGGAGTTCTCCGCTTTTTGCCATTTCCACGACTATATCGTGACCGCCTATAAATTCTCCGTCAATGTATAACTGAGGAATAGTAGGCCAGTTTGCGAATTCTTTAATCCCTTCTCGCACGTTTTGATCGGATAGAACGTTAAACGAGTTATAATCCGCACCCAGACTTCTGAGAACATTGGTCACCCCTGCGGAAAAACCGCACATAGGAGCGTCAGGAGTTCCCTTCATAAACAGAAATATTTTTTTAGAATCGATCAACCCTTTGATCTTATCTTGTAACTCTTTATCCATGATACTTGTTCCTATCTGTTATTTATTATACCTTGGTTTCCAGTCCTAAAGCATGGACCTCTGCCTTCAATTCGTCCTTTAATGTGGCGTACACCATTCTGTGTTGTTCCACGATGGACTTTCCGGCAAATCCGGAAAACTTTACGATCGCTTTGATATGTACTCCGTCGTTGTACGGATCTTGGATCTCTACTTCCGAGCCCGGAAGTCCTGCTTGGATTTTTTCCCGAATTTCTTGGACAGTCATCTTTTACTTCTTAGACTCGTATAGTATCAGCTCTTTTTAGAATCTCTTCCCGGACAATCTTTTTTCTAAGGGATAGAGGTCTTTAATTCTAGAGCATGGACTCCCCATTCTTTTAGGAATGGATCCATGATCTGGTATACCGACCGATGCTGTTCCAAAAGGGATTTTCCCTGGAACGCAGGACTCGTGATGAAGATCCGGATATGGGTCCCTCTTTTTTTGCGGGTTGGGTTTCCGGAATGACCTGCATGTTGTTCCGAAAAATCCTCTATCCTTAATTCGGAGGGAGAAAGTCCATTTCTCAAAAGTCTTTCCATTTCTACAAATATATCTTGCATAACTTTTAAGTCCTCGTTCCATATCCGCGGCTGAGCAAAAATACGGAGAGAGAATAGAGCAGAATTGTACCTACCACTAAAAGCCCGATCGCTTCTAAAGGGTCGATATCGCTTACTCCTAAAAATCCGTAACGGAATGCGTTCACCATATAAAGAATAGGATTGAACTTAGAAACGATCTGCCAAGCATCCGGAAGCATTTTAATCGAATAGAATACTCCACCCAAGTAGGTCAAAGGAGTCAGAATGAATGTTGGAATGATGGTTACGTCGTCGAATTTTTTTGCATACAATGCATTCAAAAATCCACCCATAGAGAACATCAAAGCGGAAAGCGCTACCGTGACGATTACGATCCCAGCATCATACAATTTCAATTCGGTAAAGAATAATGAAACTAGTGTTACAATAAATCCCACTAAAACCCCGCGGATCACTCCTCCTATGGAATAACCGAGCACGATCAAATAAGCAGGAGTAGGGGACACTAAAAGTTCTTCGATATTTTTCCCGAATTTTGCTCCAAAAAAAGAAGAGACCACATTATTGTAAGCGTTCAGTATTACCGACATCATTACAAGGCCCGGAACGATAAATTGGATATAGGTATGACCTCCTACATCTCCAATTTGAGATCCCACCAGTTTTCCGAAAATCAGAAAGTATAAGGAAATCGTAATGCCAGGAGGGATCAACGTTTGGATCCAGATCCTTAGGATACGAACTGTTTCTTTTCGAACGATTGTGGAGAATGCGTTGAATTTTTCTTGGAAGTTCATAATTTTTTCTCCACCAGTTTCAAAAATAATTCCTCTAAACGATTGGACTTGTTTCTCATACTTGATATTTGGATCCCGCTCTTATCCAAAAGACGGAAAAGCTCGTTTAATGAATTATTCTTTCCTATATCCACTTCTAAAGTAAGATCATCCACTTTGTTCAAATGAAATCCATTTAGATCAATAAGAGAAGGCATAGGCTGTTTTAGGTCCAATACGAATGTCTGGGAGTCTAGTTTGACTAAAAGTTCCTTCATGGAAGTATTTTCTACGATCTTTCCTTGGTCGATGATTGCGATCTTCTTACAAAGATTTTCTGCTTCTTCCAAGTAATGTGTAGTGAGGATGATCGTGATCCCGGACTCGTTTAGCTTTACTAAGAAGTCCCAAAGTGAACGTCTGAACTCTATGTCCACTCCCGCAGTGGGTTCATCCAGGATCAAAACTTTTGGATTATGGACTAGGGCTCTTGCGATCATGAGCCTTCTTTTCATTCCCCCGGAAAGTCTACCTGCACCTTCTTTTCTTTTTTCGTACAGTCCTAGTTGGCTTAAATACTTATGAGTTCTTTCTACTGCCACCTTTCTGGAAAGACCGTAATATCCTCCCTGATTGATAACTATATGTTCTACTCTTTCGAAAATATTAAAATTGAATTCCTGGGGCACAACCCCAATATAAGATTTTGCTAATGTAAGTTGAGTATCTATATCCGCTCCGTAAATTTTCACTTCTCCCGAAGTTTTATTTACTAGCGAACTGAGGATACCGATCGTAGTGGACTTCCCCGCACCGTTCGGACCTAAAAGGGCAAAAAAGTCCCCTTCGTCCACGGTTAGATCGATCCCTTTTAAGGCCTGCACCCCTCCGGCATAGGTCTTCACCAAATTTTTTATCTCTAAGGCTTTGTTCATCCGCGAAAAACCGCTCCAATTCTATGATTTTGAACAAGCCCTGTTTAGACAATCTTTTGGCTTCAGGAAGAGCTTAAGATTTCTCTTGCTTTCCTGGCAGCGTTTCTTGCAATTTCAGGCAAAGCGGGATGAACATAAATCATCTTTAGCAAGTCCTCTAGAGTCCCACCCATTGTCATAAGGAGTATAAAAAGATGAATTAGGTTAGAAGCCTCTTCCCCTAGGATATGGGCTCCAAGGACTTTTCTGGTTTTAGGACTTACTAATATTTTGACGAATTGGTCTTCGGATAGTCTAGCCATTCCTGTCGCACTGCTGGAATATGGATTGATTGCCGAGATGTATTCGGTGCCTTCTTCCTTCAATTGTTGTTCTGTTTTTCCCACAGCTGCTACTTGGGGATGGGTGAATACTGAGTGAGGAACCGGAGGATATTCGACCGGGGTTCTATGTTTGTCAACATAGAGAGATTGGAATAAGGACTCTCCTTCAAAGTTTACCGAGTGTCGGAAGAAATACTTTCCAATAATATCTCCCAAGGCATAAACCCCGTCTGCAGTGGTTTCCAAATATTCGTTGGTTTTGATATAACCTTTTTCATCGGTTTGGATATCCGTGTGTTGGAGATCCAACCAATCTGTATTCGGTTTGATCCCGGTTGCGACGAGTAGAGCGTCTCCTTCTAATGTATAGGTTTCCTTAGAATTTTTACATTCTAAACGGAAGATCCCATCTTTATAGTCTACCTTCTTCACTTCCGTTCCCAAACGAACATCTTCTCTTTTGGAGAATGCTTTTTCGAAACCGTCTATGATGTCTTTGTCTTCATGGGAAAGCAATCTGTTGCGAGCGATAAAAGTGGTTTTAGATCCGAATGCAGAATATGCAAATCCAAGTTCCAGACCTATATAACCTCCGCCAATGACCAAAAGCCTTTTCGGAAGTTCAGTTCTTCTGAGAGCTTCTCTGCTTGTCATATAAGGAGTTCCTGCAAGACCAGGAATATCAGGGATAGAAGGTCTACATCCCGCAGCAATAAAGATACGATCCGCGGTAAGTAGTTCACCGTTTACTTTTACTACCTTATTCTCCACGAATCTTCCCTCGTGAGGATAAAAGTCTATATTGGAATTTTTTTCGTAAGCGGGGAGGATGCTATCAGAATCTGCATCCACTGTTGCGGAGACCCGTTCTACCAATGTCTTAAAATCTACGGAGAATGGACCCGGGATGCTTAACTGGAATTTGGAAGCGTCTTTTGCCTGGGCTAAAATTTCCGCAGGATGGATGAGCATTTTAGAAGGGATACAACCTCTGTTCAAGCAGGTCCCTCCCAAACGATCTTTTTCTAAAATAGCTACCTTATAACCAAGTTTAGAAGGAGGTGTGACTAGTTTTGTTCCTCCTCCGGAGCCTATTACGAGAATATCATACTTTTTCATGCGGTTAATTCAATGGAGAACGAGATGCTTCTATAGGAAAAGGATTCTTTTGGAGAGAGTCTCAGATAAATCTCAAAAATTTACAGAGTATTCTCTCTTACATACAAAATATTAGATATTGTTTGTACTGGATTCGGAAAAATAAAAAGAAGATATTAGTAACTTCTACCATTTATCCCGCAAAGATCGCAACGCAATGAACAGGGTTTGAGGGTCAGAAGCCAAGGTGAGGTTTTTCATTTTATTTCGTATACCGGAGACCAGATTTTCTTTTGGGTCAAACACAAGGAAGAATGGATTGAATGTTCTTTCTTCCGAAAAGTTCGTGGTCCAAAATTCTTGGTCTTCTTTTAGTTTCTCCGCCTTGGACAATGCTTGGGCGGCGGCTTGATTTTTAGGGTCAATAGAAAGACTGAATTTTAGATTGTTTTTGAGGTAATCGTGACCTGGATACAATCTAACGTTTCCTGGAAGATCTTTGAATTCCTTTAAGACAGTTTCATATAGTGTTTTAGGATCTCCGCCTCGGGTGCAATTTCCTACACCTGAATTGAAGATCGTATCTCCCGTAAATGCCGCGTAAGGAGCTCCATTTTCTATCTGCAAAAGACAAACATGCGCAAAAGTATGGCCGGGAGTATAAATCACTTTTAGATAAGAATTCCCATCCGGACTATGTAAAATTTTTTCTCCTTCTTCTAAAGCGTGAGAAGCATGAGGGATTTTTCCGAGCCCCGCAGGATGAGATAATACTTTAGCCCCGTATTTGGAAACAAGTCCATCGTTTCCGCACGTATGATCATTATGCTCGTGAGTGTTTAGGATATAGTCCAGACCCCAGGACTTATTCTCCAAAACTTGGGAAATTTGATCCGGATCGTAAGGATCTATAGAGAGAGTTTTATTTGAATTCGGTTCTCTGACTAGGTAGGTAAAATTTCGGAGAGGACTATCCGTGTAATACTTAAGAACTTCCAACATAGGTTATAGAAAACGACAGAAGCTGGTTTTATTGGATAATGTCTAGGTGTTTGTCTAGATTAGCGATCCTTAAAATAGTCATCACATCTCTGCTCAGATTTCTAAGTTTCAGATGTCCATGTCTTTCAGTGACGTATTTTTGGGTATTGAAGATGGCACCAATCCCGGAAGAGTCTAAGTATACGTCCCCTTCGAAGTCTAGGATAATATCCTTATGACCCTCGTCAAACTGGCGAATGATGAGTTCTTTTAACGCAAATGCGTTCTTTAGGCTTACATTCCCTTGGATCTTAACTACGCAAGACCCCTCTTCTAGGGATACATCTGTTTGAAAACCTTCCAATGAGTGGCTCCGATCTCTATTTCTCTGACTATCCTCGGGTTAAGAAAACAACGGATCTTCTCAGAAAACTGAGAATAAATTTCCAAACCGGGAGGGAACCCGAGCCAATAGACTAATTTGTGGCAAAGCGGAGGTAAACTCTTTTTTAGAACAAAAAGGGATCTAAATCTATTTCAAATAAAATAAGAAATAGCTCGCAAAAACTACTGATTCGGTAAAACTAAGTGCTCGATTTTGTAGCGGAACTTAAGGTTTCGGACGATATTTAAAACTGTATGCGGATCAAATTCTGGGGAGTGCGGGGCTCCATTTCTTCCCCCGTTCAGGGCGACCTGATTCGATCTAAAATTCTGAGGATCCTTAGCTTGGCGTCTCCGTCCGACCTGCAAAGTCCGGAGGCTATCGAAGATTTTTTGGACTCCTTGGCACTCTCCAACTGGAGCACGTACGGTGGAAATACTACCTGCATAGAGATCCGGGACAAGGAAGATAAACTTGTTATTATAGACGGAGGTACAGGACTCCGAGAACTGGGAAACTCCATCTTACACGAGGGCTACGGTGTCGGTAAGGGAAAGGCGATTTGGATCTTCACCCATACTCATTGGGACCATATCCAAGGGATTCCTTTCTTTGTTCCTTTGTATACTCCAGGGAATAAATTCGAGTTCGTAAGTTCGGTAGAAAATCTCGAAGAAAGATTGAGATACCAACATACATTCACACATTTTCCAGTTCCTTTCGACGGTTTCCAAGCAGAGAAAGCATTCCGACATGTTCCAGAGGGAAGGGCCTTCCGAGTCACGGATTCAATCACCGCAATCTCTAAAGCGGTCCGCCATCCGGGTGGAAGTTTTTCCTATAGGTTTGAAGAAGACGGTAAGGCACTTATCTTTGCCTCGGATGCGGAATTCAATTTGGACGAGATGGAAAATATCGAAGATTATCTGAACTATTTCAGAGGTGCAGACGTTCTGGTATTCGATACCCAGTATACTTTCGAAGAGTCTTTACAGAAAATCGATTGGGGGCATAGCACCGCTTCCATGGCGACAGACATAGCTCTTAGAGCGAATGTTAAAAAATTAGTAATGTTTCACCATGATCCTTCTTATGATGATGAAAAATTGGATGCAGTGTATCTGCGTGCGATTAAATACAAAGAAATGTTTGATCCTGACAACCAATTAGAGATCATCATGGCAAGAGAAGGTCTGGAAATCCAAATTTAATCTTTAATTCAATCGATCAGGGAGAAGTCGAATGAGTGAATATATCATCGGAATAGATGCCGGTACCACCGGTATACGTACTTTCTGTTTTAGTAAATCCGGGACCGTGATCTCAAGCGCATATTCCGAATTTAAACAATACTTTCCAAAACCCGGTTGGGTGGAACATGACCCTGAAGAGATCTGGGCAAAAACTGAAAAGCTTATCCTTAAGGCAATTCGCAACGGAAAGTTAAAGCCGGAAAAAGCGGTAGCGATAGGGATTACCAACCAAAGAGAAACCACCGTATTATTCGATAAGGATACTGCCGCACCGGTTTACAACGCGATCGTTTGGCAATGTCGTAGGACTTCCGACTTCTGCTCCGGATTAAAGAGAGAAGGTTTAGAGCCCACATTCAGAAGAAAAACAGGACTCGTAGTAGACGCATATTTCAGCGGGACCAAGATCAGATGGATCTTGGACAATGTAAAAGGTGTTCGTGCAAAAGCAGAAAAAGGAAAGGTACTGTTTGGGACCATCGATACTTATTTATTGTATCGTTTGACTGCCGGAAAATCCCATAAAACGGATCATACGAACGCGAGTAGAACTCTTATCTTCAATATTGAAAAGAAAGAATGGGATAAGGAACTATTAAAGATCTTACAAATACCTGAGGCTATTCTTCCTGAAACCCATAACTCCAGTAGTCTATTCGGAAGAACGGAAGGTGTGAAAGGCCTGCCTGATGGGATCCCAATCTCTTCTTTAGTAGGAGACCAACAGGGAGCGCTATTTGGACAATTGTGCACGGAACCAGGAGAAGCAAAGAATACATACGGAACCGGATGTTTTTTACTTTTTAACACAGGAAACAAATTACAAATTTCTAAAAACAATCTGATCACGACTCTTGCCTGCGGCCCGGAAGGAAAAACGGTCTATTGCCTAGAAGGTTCTATTTTCATCGGTGGAGCTGTAATCCAGTATCTCAGAGACAATCTTAGATTCTTTAAGGAATCCAAACTTTCAGAAAAAATGGCCGCTTCCGTTACCAAGGACGATGAGGTAGTCTTTGTGCCTGCATTCTCCGGTTTAGGAGCGCCTTATTGGGATATGAACGCGAGAGGTGCGATCTTAGGCCTGACTAGAGATACCACACAAGAACAGATCACCAGGGCAGCATTAAAATCAATCGCATTACAATCTTATGAATTAGTGGAAGCGATGGAAAATGATACTGGCTCGAAATTGAAAGTCCTAAAAGTGGATGGGGGAGCTACTGCTAATAATTGGCTCATGCAATACCAAGCGGATATACTAGGTAAGAAGATTGTAAGGCCTTCTAACCTGGATACAACCGTTTTGGGTGCGGCATATCTTGCTGGATTGGAACGAGGTTTTTATTCTTCCGTAAACGATCTGAAGAAAAACCAAAAAACAAGTAAGGAATTTACTCCTAAGCTAAGTTCCAGTTTGAGAGAAAAAGAGATCCGAGTCTGGAAGAATTCCGTAAAAAGAATACTCACTTCCGAATCTTAATTAGTAAGAAAAAGAGAGCAGGCTAAATTCCAAGGGTTTTCTTTCGGAGTTGATGCCTGCTCCTATGATTAGTTTTGCCTGATCGTATTTAGGGATCTCTAAAATAGAATCCGCAGAAATTTTAAAAAACTCATATTGGTCTCTCTCCTTCTTGGAAAGATAGATATCGATTCGAACGACTTCCATATATTTCAAGATACGAAAAAGGATTTTGTCCTTTGTGACAGCATAAAGTTCTATTTGGTTAGAAGTTCGATTCAGATTAAACTTCTCTGAGTGTATTCCTTCGAACTCTATTGGAGTCTTGGAAGTTTCCTCTTCTGCAGAATCTTTATATACCGGGAAATTCCCTTCTTCATAATAGATCCTTCTGGAAAAGCGTCTGAATATTTCTTTCTCCACGATTTCTGGAAAGGATTCCCCTGGTTCCGGTTTTTTACTCGGACCATCTAAGATCTGTCTCCATTTGTTCTTGGAAACATTCTTCTCTACCATTTTACGAACCGGAGGAGAAAGTTTTGCGACCGAATACTTTAAGATCCTTTCATCCAATTTATTTAGAATAGAATTTAAAAATGGTCCATGTATCAAAGGAAGTATCTCAATGGAGAAGATCCGGTCCCTTAAAAATTTTGCGAATTCAATCTCATAAGTGAATAGGTTAGACACCAGCTCCTGTTCTTCTCTAGGAGTACCTGCGTATAAGATCTTTACCAAACGAAATAAATACGTTTTACTTTCCGGATCAAAATATAGATCTTCTATTTTTCTGATCACTTCTTCTTCATTCAGTTCAGGGTTCACAATATCTCTAAGAGAAAGATATTTTGTGGAGAACATTCTTTTTCGGAACATTCTATAGAGTGTAAACTTTCCGGTTTGGATACTTCCGATTTGGGTCTGTAGATTTTCTCTCAGAATGAGAATAGGTGCAGTTGGATTTCCTACGATAGGATAAGGATTGGAACGAATCGTATAGCGAGAGCCTTGAAAAATTTCCTCGGAATCTTTTGGAAATTTAGAATCTTCAGAATACAGCAAACTGTTTGCTAATTTTAAATAAGGAGGAGTTTTGATTGCGGAACTTTGAGTGGTTTTACGATCGTATTCCAACTCATATAGAAACTTTGGGATGAGTGCTGCCTGCGAATATAAATAAGGAAGTTCTTCAATTTCCCTTAAAGGAAAATCGTAAAAGGGAGAAATTTTAGAATGCACCCTTGCTACAGAATCAGGATTACAAAATAAAAAATGATAGTTCTCTCCCTCGAAGTAGATCATGGGAACTTACGAAAGGATTAATCTTCTTCTATTAGTAGATCCGGATGTAAAACGGAAAGACCTGGCGCTATTGTCTCTCTTTTGGAAAGTTTAGAAACCAGTTGTTTTTTGAATTGGGTCCAGTCGTAGGTCTCTTTTAAGGAATCTAACTCTTCTTCGAAACCGTATTGCAAAAAGTCCAAGGTCTCTTCTTCCGTAAGTCCTGTTACAAGACTACTGTCGGAAACGACCCTTAAAATTTTACGAATGTCTCTCTCGTTCCAGAGTAGGATTCCTGAAAGTCGTACGACCCAATATTCATGGTCCATTCTTACAGAGTCGTAAAATTATTCTCTTTATTCAAGAGTAAATTAGGACCTTAAAATTTTCTGATCACAAGAAGAGTCATATCGTCTTGGATTCTTCCGCCGGTATGTTTTACAACGTCGGAAAATAGATCGTCTATTAGTTTGCGGATATTTTTCTTGGGAGCCGTTTCTAAAAATTTGTATAAGTTCTCGCCATAGTATCCGCCAATACTTCTATTCTTTTGTTCGAATAGACCATCGGTAAAACAGAACAGAATATCATCCCTATCCATTTTAAAACTTTGGGAAGGTTTCGGCTTTTTAAGAGGAGAATTCATCACTGTAGAAAGGAATTTGCCGTCCGTACTTAGTACATAGGTTTTGTCTTCTTTGCTCTTATATAAAACTAGACTTGGGTGGATCCCAGAATGGTGAAAATTTCCTTTATTATCAGCCTTCATCAGTAGGAAGGTCGCATACAAACTTCTGTGAATATGAGGGAAGGCGTTTGTTCTTTCTTCTAATTGTTCCAATATCTGGTCTATGATCTCATGAGGAGTTTCGAATTTATGGACCAGATGGCTCATTTGGTTCATGATCATTAGGCTGAATAAGCCCGCCACATACCCGTGACCGGAAGTATCTCCGATCCCCATCCAATAATTTCCCTCATTGTCTTTTAGGAAATTATAGAAGTCCCCACCGATAGGGTTATAGGTCATACACCTTCCGCGGATCTCATAGTTTTCGTCAACGTAGTCCAGAGGAAGAACGTAGTTTTGCATCCTACTGTCCCCTCTACGGAAACGTTTGATGATCTTTCCGAATTCCTGTTCTCTTGGGAGTATCTTCTCAGTTAGAAACAGAACGAATGCAGAAAAATTAATGAATAATGTAAAACAAGATACTAGAAGTAAAACAATCGGAACTCGGACAGGCGGAGTATAAAATTTGAGTCCTATTCCCAAACAACCTATAATAGAAAGATTCAGCACGATCAGGACCGGCCAGGCATCTTTCATGTACTGCTTGATCGTAGTAGAACTTCTCATCTTATCTTAAAATAGGCATGGCCTTGGTATTCCTTCTTGGAATAATTCCTGCGAGAGATCCGAAATAATTCGTCTTCAGCATACGGTGTATTTGTGCCTTCTACTACACCGAAAGGTTTTTCTCTGTATCCGGACTCATAGATCATAGGAATTAGGGAATCGTTAGAAGGATCGTAATGATACAATAGTTTGTGAGAAGATTCCAGGAAATTTATTTCCTGCCTTAAGATTTGTTTTCCATCTTTCCAAATGGATTCTTCTTTTTTGATCTTTTGAGTGATAAGTAGAAGCCAATTCCCCCTGGACTCGTATGTTCCGGATCCTTCTATTTGGATTCGTCGGATTTCTCCCTTTTCTTCGATCTCCCTCAAGTAGTATTTTTGGAAAGATTTTTCTGAATTCGAAAATTCCAATCTTTCTGATTGGTTTTCCTTATATGTCACGGAAGTAAAAGGGGAGAAGGGAGGAAGTTTTTTGGCATAGATTCCCTTCAGAATTATATCGCTGGAGGACTCAGGTTTTTCGGGAAGTTCCCTGATCCAAGAAGGGGGAAAACAGCCGAAGGAAAAAGAAAGAAGTACAAGTATTCTTAGAATCGCCAGTATGTCTTTCATAGGAAAATCCAGAGAAAGAGACACATTATATGCAAGTTTCTCTTCCAGCTTCTACTTCTCCAAAATCCGTGCAAGGCTGGAGAAAGGCAAACCGGAAATATTCTCAAAACTGGAAGTAAATAAATTCTCCACCTCCGTCCCCGAATATACCCATTAATAAAAGTATAATGATGGAGAAGGAAGGTAATAACCAACGAAATCGGATCTGTATTTTTTCTCGGATGCTTGGGTAATATTGAACCGCATTCCAGAGAAAGGTGAATAGAATGAATGCTGCCAATTCTTCCCAGCGGACCAATGCCTTTCCACCTACGATATTTAAGAATCCTGTAAAATAGTCCCAAGCTAAACTCAGTGAATTTTTACCGGCAGCCGCAGTTCGGAAGAAGATACCTGAGATTGCAAATAAATGTATGATCAGAGCCACTTTCCAAAAACGTTTCCAGCCTCTTGGCTCTTCTTCTTTTTTAGGATCTCCAGGGGAGAAAAATCTTTCGACTCCCAAGATCAGACCTAAATAAGCACCCCAAAGCACGTAGCCGAAGTTCGCACCATGCCATAGACCTCCCAGGGTCATTGTGATCATGGAGTTCGCTTGAGTTCTCCAGAAGCCGCCTCTGCTTCCACCAAGCGGAATATAGAGATAGTCTCTGAGCCAAGTAGATAAGGTAACATGCCAACGTCCCCAGAACTCTCTGAAACTTGGAGAAAGGAAAGGCCCTCTAAAGTTTTCAGGGATCTCGTAACCAAGTAAGTAAGCAGAACCTCTTGCAATATCGGTATACCCGCTGAAATCACAATATACCTGGCATGCAAATCCGAATGTTACCAGATACAGGCTGAAAAAATTATATTCGCCTGGGTGTTGGTAAATCCCAGAAATGATCCCTGAAATATTATCAGCGATCACAACCTTTTTAAATAAACCGGAAAGAATGAGAAAAATCCCCCATTGAACCCGATTGAAATCGATTGCAGGTTTGTCCAGTTTAGGAAGGAAGTCTGTAGTCCTCATGATCGGTCCTGCGATCAACTGAGGGAAGAATAGAATGAATAAGAAATAATCTAATGCAGAGATCCTTTCCGGAACATGGTCCCTATGGATATCCACCTGCAATGCGATCAACTGGAATGTATAAAAGCTGATCGCGAGTGGAAGAGGAATATGGATCCCTTTTCCGAATTCGGAAAATTGTACAGTACCCGTAAAGAAGTCCAGTGAATCCAAAAAGAAATAGAAATATTTGAAGAATGCTAGGTTAACGAAATTGAGGACTATGATCCAGGTCAGAAGTTTAGATGTGGATTTACCTTCTCTTTTTTTCTCCCAAAGTTTGAGTGAAAAATAGAAGTTCACTGCGATCACGAGTAAAAAGTGAACGGAGAATGCAGCGCCAGAATAAAAATAGAAAAGAAGAGAAGAAACTAAAAGTAGAGGTTTTCTTCCTTTTTGGGGAAGGCTCCAATACAATAGAAAAGTTAGCGAAAATAAAGCTAGATAGGGTAGGGAGTTAAAAAGCATTTTAGAATTTTTTTATGAAAACCTTATTCGGGTGAAAATAGATAATGCAATTTATGATCTGGAGAGATCCGGAAAGGCAACAATGATTCCAAAAGTGTAGGGCCAGTTTCGGTATCGCTATCGATTTGGTAGAAGTTTTCCGGCTGAACTCCTTTATAAGAATAGAATACGATCCTTGGAGTCTGCGTAGAAGAAGCTCTATAACCCGGAAGTTTGGTTACTTGCACAACTGCATCTTCGAAATAACCTATAGAATCAATGAGTCCGGTTTCCAATGCTTGGTTTGCGGAGTAAATTCTTCCGTCAGCTAGTTTTCTAAGCTCAGATTCTTTTAGCTTAGGTCTTCCCTTTTTGATGATGCTCAAAAATCTTTCGTAATTCTCCATGATAATGTCTTGGAAAACTTTCTTTTGTTCAGGTGTGAATTCTTCCACCGGGTTTCCGGTGGCCTTGTTTGGACCGGAACGAATTGTGCTACTTTTAATTCCTAATTTGTCCAATGCTTCCTTCACATTGATCCCGAATCTAAGAACTCCGATGGAACCAGTGATCGTAGTAGGATGAGCCTGGATATGGTCTGTGGCCATACTTAAATAATATGCACCGGAAGCTGCTGTGTCCATAAATAGGGAAAGGACAGGTACATTCTTCTTCTTTTTGAATTCTAAAATTTCGTGATGGATGAGATCACTCGCAGTTACGGATCCCCCAGGAGAATCTATTTTTAAGATCACTCCTTTGATCTCAGGATCTCTTGATGCCATGGACAAATAGGTTTTGACCCTACTGACTATGCTGTCCTTTTCTCCGGATAAAAGTCCACCTGAGGATTTTTTATCGGAGATCTCACCCTCGATCGGGATGAGTAATATTTTATCCGGGCTTTCTGTAGAAGAACCTGTGACTAGTTTTTCTTTCGGAATAGGAGAAGTCTGGTTCGGGAAAGAAAGAAACAAACATTGGCTTAAGAACAAGATTCCTAATACAAATAGAAGGGATTTGTGGAATAGGAATTTCATCTGCAAGCCTCCTGCCCATTCTGGGAGGCCTAGGTATCGCTTCAATTCCTTTCCTTTCTGTTTGGCGTCCAAAAAAAAGTCTCAGATCCGTTTTTTACTTTCCCTCTCAGCTAGTTTTCCCAACCTCCTTCCCGCAATGTATGAATTTCGGACAGAGAATTCTAGTTTTTTGACCGACGGTACCCAGTGGTTTTCTTGGGACTGGATCCATCCAATTAGCAAAGAAAGTTTCCCGATTATTCTTCCTTACGATAAAAATGTAAGTATATTCGAATCCGGTAATTTTCTCATGTTCCCCTGGGTGAATCGACATGCTTCATCTGAATTTATTTTAAACGGTAAAGAGTGGAATGCAAAGGAATTGATCCGAGATCCCAACGGATTTCCGGTTCACGGTTTAGTACATTCTCTAGAAAGAAAACTTTTGAAACTCAAGAATAACCAAAAGGGCGCAGAGTTCAGAGTCATGTTTCCTGAAGAATGGAAGGATTCTCCGATTTCCGGAGTCGCCATCCGAGAAGAATATTCAATCGAAGAGACATCTTCCGGGACTCTTCTAAGTGTGAAGACTAGATTTAATAATTTGAGATCCGATTCTATTCGATTTGCCTACGGTTATCATCCTTATTTGAATTTAGGAAAAAATAATGAAGAATGGAAACTACATCTTAAGTTGGACAAAAATTTGGAATTAGGAGAGAACTTAGTTCCGATCCAACCGTTTCTTTCCAATCCAATCTCTTCCATTTTAGAAGGAGAGAAGATCCCAACCCTAGATCATTTGTTCTACGGAAAAGAACCTAGAGTGGTTTTAGAAAATAGAACTAAAAAATATTCTATTACTATCTTAAGTCCTCCTCCGGAAGAAGGACAAATTCCATTAAATTATTATCAAATTTATACAAAACCCGATCGTTCTGCGATTGCAGTCGAACCTTGCAGCTCTCCTGGCAACGCACTCTTGTCTGGACAGGATCTAAAAGAGCTAAAAGGTCACTCTGAAACCTTTGGAGAATTCAGGATTTTGGTGAGATCGTTATGATTCGGTCCTATAATCGCTTTCTTCTTGACAAGCAAGGGGTCATTTTCAGTCTAAGTTTTAAGGGAGATTCCACGCCGTGAGTAAACCGTTAATCGTTCAAAGTGATAAGACTATGCTTTTAGAGGTGGACAATCCTGAATTCGAAGCCTGTCAGTTAGTCGTATCCAAATTCGCGGAATTGGAAAAAAGTCCCGAATATCTACACACTTATAGAATTTCTCCTCTTTCCTTATGGAACGCTGCATCTATCAAGATGAGCGCGGACGAGATCGTAGAATGTTTGGAAAAATATTCTAGATACTCCGTTCCGAAAAACGTAGTCAACGAGATCAAGGAACAGATCGGAAGATACGGAAAAGTAAAACTAGTCAAGGAAGAGAACGGAGATCTTTGTATCATCTCCAACGAAAAAGGATTTTTACAAGAGATCTCTAATCATAGAGCGGTCCAGCCTTATATAGAGAAGACCGAGAACGATAAGATCTATATCAAAAAAGAATTCAGAGGCCATATCAAACAAGCCCTGATCAAGATCGGTTTCCCGGTAGAAGACTTAGCAGGTTACGACGAGGGAAACAAATACGGATTCAATTTAAAACCCACTACCAAGTCAGGTAGAAAGTTCGGAATGAGAGATTACCAAAGAGCCTCTGTGGAAGTATTCCACGCGGGTGGTGGGAACGAAGGTGGTTCCGGAGTCGTTGTTCTTCCTTGCGGTGCCGGTAAAACGATCGTAGGGATCGGTGTGATGCAAATCGTGGGAGCAGAGACTCTCATTCTGGTCACAAACACACTTTCTATCCGTCAGTGGAAAAACGAAATTTTAGACAAAACTGATATTCCTGAATCGGATATCGGGGAATACTCAGGAGAAGTGAAGGAGATCAAACCGATTACCATCGCTACTTATAATATTCTCACACATAGAAAGAAAAAAGGTGGGGATTTCACCCACTTCCATCTATTCAGTGCGAATAACTGGGGACTCATCGTTTATGACGAGGTTCACTTACTTCCTGCTCCTGTGTTCAGAATGACTTCCGAATTACAGGCAAAAAGAAGATTGGGACTCACAGCAACCCTAGTTCGAGAAGACGGTTTGGAAGAGGACGTATTCAGTTTGATCGGACCTAAAAAGTACGACGTACCTTGGAAGGAACTGGAAAGTAAATCCTGGATCGCGGAAGCAAAATGTAAAGAGATCCGTGTTTCCATGGAAGACGATCTTCGTATGAGATATTCTATCGCAGACGATAGAGAGAAGTTCCGCCTAGCTTCCGAAAATCCTGAGAAGCTGAAGGCGATCGGAATGATCATGAAGAAGCACTCGGAATCCCATTTACTCGTGATTGGACAATACATCAATCAGCTGGAAGAGATCTCTAAAGCGTTCAAAATTCCTCTGATCACAGGAAAAACTCCTTTGGGAGAAAGACAGGAATTGTACGATGCGTTCAGATCGGGTAGGATCAAGTCCCTAGTCGTCAGTAAGGTTGCAAACTTCTCCATTGACTTACCGGATGCGAATATCGCCATCCAGGTTTCCGGAACTTTCGGTTCCCGTCAGGAAGAGGCACAACGTTTGGGCCGAATTCTGAGACCAAAAGGCGAGGATAATACCGCTGTTTTCTATTCTTTGATCTCGAGAGATACGAATGAAGAAAGATTCGGTCAGAACAGACAACTTTTCCTTACAGAACAAGGTTACGAATACGAAATATACACTCTAGACCAATTCAGAGAATCCCTCGAAGAAAAAGTCGGAGCTTAATTAAAAAGAGAGGACCAAATGGAATGGAACGCAAGAAGGCTAGATGTGATCGAGCCTTCACCCACCCTAGCGATCAGTGCTAAGGCGGCAGAACTAAAAAAGAAAGGCGAAGACATCGTAAGTTTCGGAGCAGGAGAACCTGACTTCGAGACACCGGCCCATATTAAAGAGGCTGCGAAAAAAGCGATCGATAAGGGACAGACTCGTTACACGGCTGTTTCCGGTACGGTGGAACTCCGAGACGCAATCATTACTAAATTTAAAAGAGATAATGGACTGGAATATTCCAGAAACCAGATCATTGTAGGAACAGGCGGGAAGCAGGTTATCTATAATTTCTTCTTAGCTACCTTAAATCCAGGAGACGAGGTTGTGATCCCAGCTCCTTATTGGGTAAGCTATGCGGATATAGTACGTCTGGCAGAAGGTAAGGCAGTCATTGTTCCTACCAGCAAAGCGGACAATTTCCGTATTTCTCCTGCACAATTGGAGAAAGCAATCACACCTAAAACCAAGGTAGTGGTCATCAATTCTCCATCCAACCCAACGGGTTCTGCATATTCCAGAAAGGAATTGGAAGCTTTGGGAGAAGTGGTCTTAAAACATAAGGTCATGGTTCTAAGCGACGATATCTATGAGAGTATCGTTTTTGACGGATTCCAATTTTCGAATCTGGCAATGCTTTCTCCTGAACTGAAAGAACTTACCTTCGTTGCAAATGGAGTGTCCAAAGCGTATTCTATGACAGGTTGGAGGATCGGCTACGGTGCAGGACCTTTGCATATTATCCAAAACATGGATACCATCCAAAGCCAGTCCACATCCAATCCTTCTTCTATCTCCCAAGCTGCCGCAGAAGCTGCGCTAACTGGAGACCAAGCTTGTGTAGCCGAAATGGCCAAAGCATTCCAAAAGAGAAGGGACCTGATCGTAGGACTTTTAAACGAAATCCCAGGTGTGGAAGTGAATGTGCCTCAAGGTGCATTTTACGTATTCCCTTACCTGACTGGAGTGTATGAAACTGACGGTTTCAAAAAACTACAGGCGGCAAGTTCTGAGACAAGCAAGAGTAAATTATTCTGCGCTCAACTTTTGGATAAATACAAAGTAGCTGCAGTTCCAGGGATCGCATTCGGGGACGATAATGCACTTCGTTTATCCTATGCGATGGGAGAAGACGATATCAAAAAAGGTGTCTCGCGGATCTCCGAAATGGTAAGGGACTTTTCCCGTTAACAGAATGTATTTACGACGGTTGGTATATCTCATACTGATCGCAAGCTGTACATTCTCTCTTTCTTCTCAGGAGAAAAAACAGTACATCGTTTTAGATCCGGGAACGGAGCTCTATCTGTTCCCGGAAAAAAAATCGGAAGTTCTGCGTAGACTTTCCTTTGGAGAGATACTCTCTTCTGAAAACCAAAAAGAGGCAGACTCCAAATTCCAATTGCTTACCGACAAGGATGGGCTAACAGGTTGGGTGGATTCCCGTGCATTGTTCCGAATGGGAAGTAAGGGAAGTTATCCAGTTATCACTAAGGCTATCGAAAAACTACTCTACCAAGATTCAGGACCGAACGAATTAGAATCCGTTTTTACCTATTTAACAAAAATAGAAGAAGGTCCTATCTTCCAAGGAAACGAGTATTTGTTCCTTAAGATCCGTAGATTAGTGGTCCTGCAGAGATATGCAGAAGTTTTACAATCCCCAGAATACAGATCCAAATCCAGACAAAAGTTGGAAGATCTTTTAAAAAACAATCCAACTGAATTAGGTGTATACTCTAAAACAGGAAATTGGACGGATACGCTCTCCAATGCACCTGAAGGATCTAAACTAAAAGTCAGACCCGAAACTTTTTGGAAAGTAGCGGAAGCCTACCCAAACTCGAAACCTGGTGACTTTGCCGCTTACTTAGCAGTAAAATACACGCCTGAGATCCGATGTGGAAGAGATCCAATTTGCGTTTTGCAGGATGAAGAAAACCGCAGATTAAAATATCTACTATTGCAGCCGAATGGGAACTATGCTCCCATCTTCTCCTCTCATTTAGAAAAACGACTTCTTCATTTTTCCAAGGATAGAGAGACCTTGGTATGTGATTCTAAACTTCCTAAAGAATCAGGACTCAAGAATTTTAGGAATAAAGTCCAAGAATTACCAGCAAGATATGGAAAGAAGTTCTATTCTAAACTCAGAGTGATAGAAGAGGAATGTTTAAAGAAGTGAAACTTTTCTTTAAAGAATATCCGCCCAAAGAAACTGCAACTCTTACTACTCCTATTTTAATTCTACATGGCTTATTCGGTTCATCTAAAAACTGGGTAAGTGTTTCCGATTTTTTAAGCCATTATTCCAAAGTGTATAGTTTAGATCTTCGGAACCACGGAGATTCTCCTCATTCTTCCGAACATTCTCTGAGTGCTATGGCGGAAGATATCAAAGAATTTATAGAAGATCGTAGGCTTAAAAAAGTAATCCTCCTCGGTCATTCCATGGGCGGACTCGTCTCCATGACATTTGCACTTAGATATCCTGAAATGGTAGAAGATCTGATCATCCAGGATATAGCCCCCAGAGACTACGAATTCAAATACGAAGGGGAACTCGCAGTTTTAAGAACGGATCTTTCTACTTTTAAGAATAGGCAAGAGATAGATTCGGCTACTTCTAAATTCGTAACAAATCCGTTTATTCGGAATTTCCTACTCATGAACTTGGATAGGACTGAATCCGGAGGATATCGTTGGAAACTGAATGTGGAAGCTATTTCTAATTCTAAAAATATGTTCCAATCCGAATTTTCAGGTACCGACAAACAATATTCCGGAAAGGTAATATTTATAATAGGTGGGGATTCTGAATATTTTCGTACAAGCGATAAGATCGTTTGTTTAGAATATTTTCCGAATGCAAAATTCGAAACCATTCCTGGCGGGGATCATTATATCCATTTTACAAAAGCAGAAGAGTTTCGTAAGATACTAACTTCCTTTATGGATTCTATTGTTTCCGGTTCGGAAAAATAAATCCTGCAATTAACGCAAAAGTCCAGAATAGTAACATTCCAAGCGGAACAAGAACTGTAAAATTATAGTTTTTCACTGTTCCGGAAATTCCAGTCACTAGGATTGAACCAGCCAAAGAAAGAGCGAGTCCCAGATCGGAAACAGTAATCCTTTTTCTCAAGAACGGGATGACTTCTGTTAGAAAGACCGCTACCATAGAGCCCACAGTAAAAGAAGAAATTTTGAGTCCTAATTCCAAGAGTCCCTTTGTATAATTTTCAGGAAGGGAGAAGAAGAAAAAGGAACTAAAAAATAGTAAGATCCCGAAGAATACAGAAGAGAGCTTCTGTCCGCCTAAATTCCAACCAAAATCAGCTTTTGCAGTCAAAGAGAGTGAATTAATGGAACTGGATAATGTAGACATAGTAGAGGCCAATATCCCGGAGAGTAAAAGTCCTAAAAACGGAGCAGGAACTTCTTCTATTAGAAATTTGGAAAATACCTTGTCTTGAGCGATTGTTTGTCCGTTAAATTTGTAGAATAAGAAAGTTCCGATTCCCAAGAAAAGGATCATCTGAAAGAATACTGCAATCCCCGAGCCGATCATCGCTTTTTGCGCGTCTTTTACGTTTCTGGCAGCGAGTGATCTTTGGATAAACATCTGGTCCGCACCGTGAGTTCCTAAGCTAAGTAAGGCCCCTCCGAGCACTGCCCATGGCATAAAGTAAGTTGCGGAACTATTCTCCCATTCTATAAACTTGAGCTTGTTACCTTCCCAAGCAGAAGAGAGAATAGCTAACGGCTCTGGACTTGCTTGGTATAAAAGAACTAAGGCGAATACTCCTCCGAATACATATACAAAGTATTGTAGTGTATCCACCCAGACAACAGATCTGAATCCACCTTGCATGGTATATAAAACAGTGATTAAGGTGACTATAACTAGGGTCCAGACCCCGATCGAGTATTGACCGAATGAATAGGGTAGAATTTTAGGAAGTCCTAACTCGAGTAACATTGCTACTGGAAGTGTAGATGCGTAAAGCCTGACTCCATCTCCTAAAATTCGAGTCACAGAAAATAAACCGGACATTGTCTTTTGGGACTTTCTTCCGAATCTGGTCCCGACCCATTCGTATACCGAAAGAAAATTATGATGGTAGGTGAGTGGGATTAAAACTAAGGCAACAACAGTTCTTCCTAAAATATATCCGAACACCACTTGTAAGAATGTAAAATTTCCTGAATACGCAATTCCTGGCACGGAAAGAAAGGTCAATGCAGAGGTTTCCGTCGCTACAATGGAAAGTGAAAGTGGAACCCAAGAAAGAGATCTGTTCGCTAAGAAGAATTCCTTAGATTCGGAACTTTTACGCCCGGATTTATAACCGGAATAAAGAACGATCCCAAAGTAGAAAAATAAAACCAGAGCGTCAGACCAACCAAAATGCATACGCGAACATTCTTTCTTCCAGGAACCTAAGCGCAAATCAGAATTCTTTTTGTTTTAGAAAAGCAAATGACGATCGGAGAATTTCCCAAAAGATGGCAGAAAATCCGGATACTCGGTTAGATGAGCACTCCAAAATACAAATTCCAGATCAAGGTCCCCGGAACTTCCGCAAATTTAGGTTCTGGTTTCGATCTATTGGGATTGGCCTTTCAGATTTACAACGAGTTCAGTTTTGAATTCGGAAAAACTTCCGAGTTTACTAGAAAGATCAAAGGATCTTCCTCTCCTACGTTTACCGATGATGAGGATCTAGTTTTACAATCTTATAAAACGTATTTTTCAGTATTTGTTTCCTCACAAAAGTCGGGTGCTTCTCCCATTCCTTATTCTGTGACTATGGAGCTTGGACTTCCTTTAAAAGGAGGGTTGGGCTCTAGTGCGAGCGCTGTCGTTGCTGGATTTTCCGCAGCAAGGTTTGCACAAGGTATATATTTTCCGGAAACAAAACTTCCGAGTGAGTCAGAGTTCCTTTACCAACTCGCTTTATTAGAAGGTCATCCTGATAATACAACTCCGGCTTATTTAGGAGGATTTGTTTTCTCTTATTTTGCAGAAGAGAAACTTTATTATTTTAAGAAAAAGTTTCCTAAGAATATACATTGTTTCTTTCTTATTCCCGAACTGGAGATCGCGACCAATCATTCCAGAAAATGCCTTCCGGATTCTTATCCGGTTTCTGATATTATTTTTAATATGAGTAGGATATCTACTTGGTGGGAATTCTTAGACTCAGGAGAACCTGGACTTCTAAAAAGGGCGTTGGAAGATAAGATCCATACTCCTTACAGAATGAATTCAGAATTTCCGCTTTTACCTTTGGTAGAAGAGATCCAAAAATCCTCGATAGGTGTTTCTCTTTCCGGAAGTGGGCCTGCTGTTCTTATTTATACCAGAAGAAAAGACTCCAAAAGACTGGAGAAAAAATTCTCGGAACTTACGAAACAGTTTTCTGAAAAATCAGGGATCCCTTGTAGGCTAGTGCGTCTTTCTACGGATACGGGTGGAGCTAAGATCCATTTTAAAAAGATCTCTTAATCTTCTTCCGAAGATCTTTCTTTTCCGAAAGAATATAGTCCTTTTTTATCTCTGGATCTGGTGGCAAGACCTGGATGGATCTTTTGGACGGAGAATACGAATCTCATTCTTTCCTTTCCTAATTTATTCATAAAGAAGTTAGAAGTAAGACCTATCTCGAAGTACTGGGTCATACGATCTTTTATGATCTTATCCGAAATCCTAAAAGACGCCGTTTGTCCTATGATCTCATGGCTTTCCAGTTTTTCCTGGGATTCCATTTTAGCAAAGTGCTGCATACGAGGGGGCTTCATGATCGCAGGACCGGAACGATTGATTAGAATATCATAATCTTCCGTATCTTTTCCTTTTTTTAATACGAATACTAGATGATCGTCTTGTATGGACTTGCAGAGGGTAGGGATGTCTCCATAGATTTGTCCTACGGAAAATTTATAAAATCTGGTGCTTTCCGGAACTACGATTTCGTAGGTGTCTCCTTCTTCAGGAGGGTCCATTTGGCCTGGGCGTGTTTTGGCAGCGTACGGACGAAGTACTTCCCAATAAAAAAAGAAACCCATCCCTGAAACTGCGATAAGTGTCAGGACGCCTAAGGCTAAATCCAGCTTGGGAGAAAATACAAGACCTAACTCAAAAGCCAAGTTTTATCCTTTTAAATCTATCTTACCGCGACCGGTTTTTGTTTCAGAGAAGGAGCTAAATCTGGAACTTACGATCATGGATAAAAGATCCTTCATTTGTTCCGGACTGATCACTTGGCTCATTCTTTCTTCCGCACTTACAGGGCTCGGTTTCATTACTAATTCATCGGCTCCATGTTCGTTTTTAAGTTTGATCCCTTTCCAATCGACACCTTGGATCTCCAATACGTCGCCGACCGGTTCTGATTCGGGTTTCGTTTCTTTCTGTACCGGTGACCAAGTCGCCGGATAATGTCCCGGTTGTATCCCATTTATGTTCATAAACCTAAACCTCCGTTTTCAGGTCCCTATTAATTCCTATCGGATATCCGTTCGCTTGCTTAATTTTTTTTCGAAATAATTCCTATATAAGCCTGAATTTGAAGGTTTTTTTTCCTATGGATTGGAGAGGATTTCTGCCTTTTTCACCCCCCGAATTATTCGTTTGCCTCCAATACTCGGCTTTCTAAATTGGCAGCTAGGGGAACTTTTCACCCTTGGTAAGGATATTATGTCTGAAGAAACTTCTTCCAATCTGTTAGACCGTGTTTTCGGTCAGAAATTTAAGGCTGCTCTTCCTTGGGTCTTTTTAGCTTACGTTCTATTATCTATTTATCCGATTGTGAAGTTCTTTATCCCGGAACATTATATGAGGATCGGAACATTCGGATTTTACACTGTCTCCGATATAAAAAAGGAAAACCCAGCTGCTTATCGTAAGTATCTGCAGGAAAATAACCAGCAGATGTATCGAATGTTCTCTCAACTTGCTTCCCAAGAGATCTTAAAAAAGGAAGCGTCTGCCAAAGGAGTTCCTGTAGATGAGCTGACTAAGTTCGGAAGAGGTTACGAGCCTGTTCAAGACGAAGTTGTTGCTGCTTATAATCAATTCAAGAATGAGCCTGGCTTAAAAGGAAAACCTTTAGCTGCGGTCCAAGACGAGATCGTAAAATATTTAAAAGCAGTTCAGGCGGATAGAGAGAGACAATCCTTCTTCGGAAGAATGAGAGAAGAATACAATACCGAGATCATCGGGCCTGAACTTCCTCCTCCAACAAGAGTGGCAATCGATGCGAGTGAGAATCCGACTATCGGACCTTCTGACGCAAAAGTAACTATCGTAGAATTTTCAGATTTCGAATGTCCTTATTGCGCGATGAGCCAAACCACCACTAAGGCTCTTAGAGAACAATATAAGGATAAAATAAAATGGGTCTTTAGGGATTTCCCTATGGATTTCCATAGAAACGCGATGTTCGCTCACGTAGCTGCAAATTGTTCTATTCCTCAGGGAAAATACTGGCAATACAATAGTCTTCTTTTTGAGAACGGAAGAAAATTGGAAAAAGGAAATGTGATCAGACTGGCGCAACAAGTCGGTTTAGACATGGGCGCATTCAATCGTTGTATCGCTGACGAGGATAAGATTAAGAGCGAGATCGAAGCGGATCTGCAGGCAGGACAAAGTTACGGAGTGAACGGAACACCTGCCTTCTTCATTAACGGTATTTTAGTGGAAGGCAATATGCCGATCCAAAATTTCACGAAGATCATCGACGAAGAGCTGAAAAACAACTAAGCTCTATCGTATACAAAAAGTTAGGAGTTTCAAATGGCAAAAACAGTTAAGGTAGCAGTTACGGGTGCCGCAGGGCAGATCGGATATTCTCTATTATTTAGGATCGCATCCGGTCAAATGTTCGGAGCGGACACTCCTGTAGAGATCCAAATGTTGGAACTGGAGGCGGCTCTTCCAGCTGCTAAAGGTGTGATCATGGAATTGGAAGACTGCGCCTTTCCTCTTTTGCAAAAAGTAACTGTTTCCGCGGATCTTGATGTCGCTTTTAAAGATATCAATTGGGCGTTATTAGTAGGCTCAGTTCCAAGAAAAGCGGGAATGGAGAGAAGCGACCTTCTCAAAATTAACGGCGGGATTTTCGTAAACCAAGGAAAAGCGATCGAGAAGAACGCTTCTTCCGACGTAAGAGTTCTCGTTGTTGGGAACCCTTGTAATACAAACTGTCTGATCGCTATGAACAATGCGAAAGGAGTTCCTACAGATCGTTGGTTTGCAATGACCAAGCTGGATGAGAACCGTGCAAAATCCCAACTCGCGATCAAATCTTCGAATCTAGTAAAAGACGTAACGAATGTTGCGATCTGGGGAAACCACTCTTCTACTCAGTACCCTGATTTCTATAATGCTAAGATCGGTGGAAAAGCCGCAACCGACGTGATCAAAGATCATGATTGGTTAAAAGGCGATTTCATTAAGAACGTTCAACAACGTGGAGCGGAGATCATCAAAGCTAGAGGAGCTTCCTCTGCCGCATCTGCTGCTAACGGAGTTGTGGATACCGTTCGTCAAATCATCACTCCTACTCCTGCAGGCGACTGGTTCAGCGTTGCTGTAACTTCCGACGGATCTTACGGGGCTGACAAGGGACTCATCTTCGGATACCCTGTGAAGTCTGACGGCAATAAAGTAGAGATCGTTAAAGGATTGGAATTGAACGAATTTGCAAAAGAGAAGTTCAATATCACTCACGACGAACTTAAATCGGAAAGAGACGAAGTAAAAGGGATGTTATAATCCCTTTCGGAAATATCCTGTGCAGGAAACTCCATCCACGAAACTTCCTTTCTTTTCGGAGCTTCCTGCCTTCTTTTCCAGGTTAGAATCCCAAAAGAGGATCCGAGTTTTGGATCCTCCTTCTGGCCTGGACCTTTGCTCCAACGATTATCTGGGGCTTTCTTCCCATCCTCAGATCATACAAGCCTTAAAAGAAGGTATCGATATATACGGTGCCGGTTCCACTGCGAGCCGTTTAGTTCGAGGTCACAGAACTGTATTCGAAGAATTGGAAAACGATTTTTCAAACTGGGTGCATTCCGAAGATTCTCTTTTCTTTGCGAATGGATATGCCGCCAATTTAGGAACGATTTCTTGCGTAGCAGATCCTTCTTATACGATCTTTTGTGATCGAAAGAATCATGCTTCTTTAATGGACGGGGTCCGACTTTCCGGGGCCAAAAAAGTATATTATAAACATTCCGATCTAAACGATCTGGAAGATTGTTTAAAAAAATATTCCGGCACCAAACATAAGATGATCGTAACCGAGTCCGTATTCAGTATGGACGGGGACAAAACAGATGTACGCGGACTGTTAGATCTGAAAGAAAAATACGGAGCGCTTCTCTATTTGGATGAGGCCCATGCCATCGGGCTTTTCGGGAAAGAAGGTTCTGGAGTTTCCTTAGAAGAAAATATCTCCAATACTTCTGAAATAGATTTTAGAATGTCCACCTTAGGAAAGGCATTAGGTTTAGAAGGAGCGGTCATTTCGACTACCAAGGATGCCAGAAAATATCTGCTCCATTCTGCGAGGACATTTGTTTTTTCGACTGGTCCACTTCCTGCGATCGCTCATGCGGGTAGGATTGCAATCCGTCTAGCAAGGCAGATGGATCATGAAAGAAAGATATTGGCAGAAAATTCAGAATTCTTCCGGGATTCTCTCCGCCAGATCGGAAGAGATACAGGAAATTCTAATACTCAAATTGTTCCCATACTCTTGGGATCGGAAGAAGAAGCATTAGAACTTTCTTCTCGCCTAAACCAAAACGGATTCCAAGCTAAAGCGATACGGCCTCCGACTGTAGATATTTCTAGGATCAGGGTTTCTCTCAATTCTAAGATCCAAAGAAAAGATCTTGAAAAATTCATACAATTGGTTCGGGAGAATTAAGTTTGTCCATTTTTGTAACCGGAACCGGTACCGATATTGGTAAAACATTTTTCTGCTCTCTTATTATGGCAAAGTATGCAGAAGAGCTTGGACTAAAATATCTAAAACCGATCCAAACAGGTTCCGACTCCGATAGAGTGAAGATCATGAATCTTACGGGACTTGGTGAGTCTTATTTTTTAAAAAATTATTATACATTCGAACTTCCTGCTTCTCCTCATCTTGCTGCTGAAATGGAAAATACTGCAGTGGATACAAATGAACTTTCCAGGCATCTATTCAGTATCAAAGACGCGAAAATATTGGTAGAAGGCGCGGGAGGCGTATACGTTCCTATTGCACGTTATTATTTTACCGCAGATTTGGTGGAGCAGGCAAAACTTCCCTTAGTACTGGTTGCTTCTACAGAACTTGGAACGATCAATCATACGTTATTGTCCATTGATGCTCTTAGAAAAAGAGATATCAAGGTATTAGGAGTGTATTTTATAGGTCCTGAAAATCCACTCCGTTCAGATAATATCCGGACCATAATAGAAGCAGCTGAAATCGGACTTTTGGGGACATTTCTTCTACCGGAAAGAAAGTTGTCTAGAAAAGAATTCTTAGATAAGGTTGTAAAAGAATTCGATCCGGATAGGATCCTCCCGGACTTACTTTTCCCTTGATCTGGCATCCATACACAATCCAACTAGATTCCGATCCTCCTTTAAAGATAGTTTCTGCTAAGGGAGAATTTCTGTATGATGAGAACGGAAAAGAATACATAGATGCAATCTCTTCCTGGTGGGTAAGCATCCACGGTCATAATCATCCCAATCTTGTTGATGCTGTCAAAAAACAGTTGGATTCTTTGGATCATGTACTTCTGGCCGGTTTTACTCATCCTCCCGCATTAGAACTGGCCCATGAGCTTTTAGAATTCACAGACTGGAATTTTCGTAAAGTAGTCTATTCAGACAATGGTTCCACTGCCTTAGAGATCATGCTGAAGATAGCTCTTCAATATTTTAGGAACCAAGGTAGACAAAAGAAAAAGGTCTTTATCAACTTCTCCTATTCCTATCATGGGGACACGATAGGTGCAATGAGTGTAGGAGGAGATTCAGTATTTAACAGGGTCTTCCAAAGCCTTTTATTCCAAACGAAAAATTTTCCTTCTCCTGCCTGCCATGATTGTCCAGTTTCCAAATCCCCACATTCCTGTGCGGAGGATTGTTTGGACGAACTAGAGGCATACTTATCCGCTCACTCCGAAGAAGTAGTGGGAGTGGTTATGGAACCTTTGATCGCAGGAGCTGGCGGGATGTTATTCCATAAACCAAGTGTTCTTACTAGGCTTAGAGAGATCACTAAACGTTATGATGTGCTTCTTCTACTGGACGAAGTGTTTACAGGTTTTGGAAGAACTGGCGCCGACTTTGCCTACCAAAAAGCAGGAATCCGTCCGGACATGATAGCGCTTGCAAAAGGACTAACTGCCGGAATTCTACCCTTGGCAGTAACCCTGGTCAGCGAAGAAATTTACAAAGAATTTTTGTCCTCAGAGCCTATGAAGGCATTCTATCATGGGCACACAATGACTGGATATCCGCCGGGTTGTGCTTCCGCTCTTGCATCATTACGAATTTATAAAGAAGAAAACAGACTCGCTGATGTAAAACGATTGGAGTCTTATTTGGAAGAAGGTTGGGCCAAACTAAGATCTGAATTTCCAGATAAGATTAAAAATACAAGAGTCCTTGGTTCAGTAGGTGTAGGAGAAATTTTTACAGGGAAATTGAAGCCAGGTTACGTGAATCCATTTGCCAGAGAATTTCGCAGGATCTGCCAAGAGAAAGGGGTCATCTTGCGACCTCTTGGTAATGTGATCTATATCACTCCTCCATATAATATTTCCAAATCTTCTTTGGATAAGGTATTCCAAGCAATCCGAGAAGGTCTTTCCGCTTACAAAATCCAAGATTGACGAACACCCGTTTTTTAGTCTGAATATAGATTGCCAAGGAAAACACTGCTTCGAAAACTATCAGCAGAATGAAACTTAGTCTAGAAACTCCCCAAGTCACTGAAGAAAAAGTATTTTCGGATGTGCCAAGTATAATCGATCGGGAGGAAACACATGCAATTCTAAGCGGCCAGATCCCTTTGACTGAAGCTTTGGATAAGGCGTTCAAGGTCCGTGAAAAATACTTCGGTAAAACGGTCCGGATCCATGTTCTAGACAATATTAAGAACGGACATTGTCCAGAAGACTGCGGTTATTGCGCTCAAAGAAAGAATGCAGGCTCTGGAGTCCAAGAATACTCTATGAAATCTCCTGAGGAGATCTTTCAGGATGCGGTCCAAGCCAAGGAGAACGGTGCATACCGTTTCTGTATGGTCACAGCAGGAACAGGACCTAATTCCCTAGCTACAGAAAAACTGGCATTCACCATCGAAAAGATCAGCAAAGAGCTTGGCCTAAAAGTATGTTTGTCCGCGGGTCTATTAGACAGAGAAAAAGCGGAACGTTTAAAGGCAGCCGGTCTAGACAGATACAATCATAATCTAAATACTTCTAAGGCACACTATCCCGAAATCTGTGACACGCATACCTACGAACAGAGAGTGGAGACCATCACCCATTTGATGAAGGCTGGAGTGGGAATGTGCTCCGGTGTGATCGTTGGAATGGGAGAATCTCTTTGGGATCTAACGGATGTTATATACGAGATCAAAAACCTTAAAGTGATCTCTATTCCCGTGAATTTTTTTATCCCGGTTGCAGGACATGCGATCAAAAATCCTCAAAGTTTGACCCCTGAATTTTGCCTCAGAACGCTTATTGCATTTCGTTTAGTGAATCCTGATTCAGAAGTCCGTATCGCAGCAGGAAGAGAAGGCCATCTTAGAGGATTACAAGGAATGGCTTTATACGCAGCGAATTCCTTGTTTGCAAGCGGGTATCTGAACGTAAAAGGTTCCGATGCTGCAGACACGATCCGAATGATCTTGGACTCTGGATTTTATCCTGAATTTTCTTCCGGAATGGGAGAAGAAATAGATTGGGAATCCGCTCTCGGAAAAGACCATCCTTATGCTCCTGAAAATTTCCCGGAACTTTACAAATATCGGAAATCCTTGAAATAGTTTTTTTGAGTTGAGAACCAAAATCGTATAGCATTTTCCGACCGACTATGGGAAGATTCCCAGGCTCGGTGGTTTTCCAAGATTAATTTCGGAATAGATTGAAACTCTGGTAGGGGTGAAAATCCTGGATATAACGGAGATTGTCGGATGAAATATAAAATAGAGATCAATAAACTAAAAAACGGCTACATTGAAGCCAAATTGATCGACACAGTTTCCAACAACCCAATTGAATTTCGTATTTGTGATACAGAAGAATATCTGCAAGCTCAGATCGCCGACTGGCATAAACGATTCCATATGAAAGAATCCGATAACTGAGAGTTTTTAGAGGGACCGTTCAAATGAAAGCATTAGGGATTTGTTTTTTTCTTCTTTCCCTAATCTCTTGTTCTGTTTTCCAGCCCAGGACAATCTACGACTATTACAATCCAGATTTCAAATGTGTGGACAAGGTCGGTATCAGGGATTCCGACGAATGGGAATCCTACCAGAAATTGTATCTGGAAGCTGTTCTGATCTACTCGACTGAGAACGAAAAATTAAAGAAAGCGAATATAGTTTTCGTAGGAAATAGCCTGATTGCAGCTATTCCACCGGATCTGATCCAGTCGGATTTTCCAGGTTCTGTGAACCGTGGGATCGCTGGGGATATGACGGAACTTCTTTTGAACCGTCTTGATTCGACTGTTCTGAACCTAAAACCTTCTACAATTATCCTGGAGATAGGCGGAAACGATATCCGGGACGGTAAATGCCTAGATTATATAGAAGGAATCCATAGGCTTCTGATCCAAAAGATCAGAACGAGCCTCCCGAATACAAAGGTGCTTATACTTGGGATCCCGCCTGTTTTGAGCAGAAATGTGAATTCAGTGTCTCCAATCGTAAACTCTTGGCTATTGCGGATCGCAAACGAAAACCAGAACGTGCAGTTTTTGGATATTTGGCCGGAGTTTCGACAAAAAGAGATCCCATTCATTAGAGAAGAATTGGCTTTTTCTTATGATGGAAAAAAAGATCCCATCCATATCAATAGAGACGCCTATATCATCTGGCTTCGCAAAATTAAATCTCTTCTCCGATAAACTAAGTGATCTTATTTTTCAGTCCTAAAAACGATTCGGATCCCCAAAGATTATCCGAAGCACTTTCCGACCGATTCAAACAACCTGTATTTATAGAAAGAAGGTCCGAAGTTTCCAAAGATTACGTCTGCGATGTTTGGGATACAGCTCATACTCTTTCAAGAGAAGAATTGGTCTATCTTAGACAAGAATTGCAAAGATTCCGAAAGATCGATCTTATCCAAATCTCTTCCTTTTTACGCAACGGTGCATTGTTCTGTTTCGATATGGATTCCACTCTAATCAGGGAAGAAGTCATAGACGAACTCGCAAGATATGCAGGCGTTTACGAAGAGGTGGCTCATGTTACCAAAGAAGCCATGGAAGGAAACCTGAACTTCCAAGAAGCTCTCCGAAAAAGATGCCATTATCTAAAAGATCTTCCTGTTTCCATATTCGACGAATTATACTTTAAATTACATCCAAATCATGGTGTTCCTGAATTATTCAAAGGATTAAAAAGTAAGAACGCAAAAACCGCCGTCTTCAGCGGTGGCTTCACCGATATATTAGAAAGATTTAAACAAGAATATTCCATAGACGAGATCCGGGCAAATTATTTGGACAGGGAAGGGGATAAACTTTTAGGAACCGTTTCAGGAACCGTTGTAGATAAGAATATCAAAAGAGATTCTCTTTTAGAACTTCAGTCTCGTTTTCAAATGGAGACGGAAAACATAGTGGCTGTAGGTGACGGCGCAAACGACCAACTGATGTTAGAAGCTTCCGGGATCGGGATCGGATTTCATGCGAAAGAAGGTCTCAAGTCCAATATTTCTAATTGGATAGACTTTGCATCTATGGATGTGCTTTTGTATTTGTTTGCAGAGTGAGATGAGAGGGGGCGGCTCCTCGCTTTGCTCGGACCGGGCTCAACCCCGCGAGCTAACTCTCTTCTTCCAATCATCTAAAAGTTTTAACGCTTCTATCGGAGTCATGGAATCGATCGGAAGATCTGTGATCTCTTTCTTAAAGTCCTGCCAAAACTGATTATCTGCATTTGGAGAACCCAAATCTTGGAAAAGAGAAGGTTCTCTGGTTTGGATGCGGATCTCTTTTTTTCTCGATTCCATATCTGTGAGAATTTCTGCGGCACGTTTTACAACGGAATCAGGAACCCCTGCTAGTTGAGCAACATAGATACCAAAAGATTTTTTGGCCTTACCAGGTTTAACTTTCCGTAGGAAAATTACCTTATCGTCCTTCTCCACTGTTTCCATATGAAGGTTCCAAACACCAGGAAGTCTGGAAAGTTCCGTAAGCTCATGGTAGTGGGTGGCAAAAACAGTTTTGGGCCTAGGGTGCATCTCGGAAAGAGATTCCAAAATAGCCCAGGCTATACTCATTCCGTCGTAAGTAGAAGTTCCTCTTCCTACTTCATCAAAGAGTAATAAAGATTGGGAGGTGCAGTTCTTAAGAATATTCGCAGTCTCTTTCATTTCCACGTAGAATGTGGACTCTCCTGCATTCAGATTGTCTCCTGCTCCAATACGAGTGAACAGCTTGTCCAAAATAGGAAGTTTCGCAGTTTCTGCGGCCACGCTTCCTCCTATCTGGAATAAGATCTGATTGATCGCGATCTGCCTCATGAATGTGGACTTACCGGCCATATTCGGACCAGTTAAGATCGCGATTGAGTTCTCTTTTCCATCCAGGCCCACATCGTTCGGAGTGAATTTTGCACCTACTGGAAGACTTGCTTCGACCACTGGGTGTCTAGAAGATCTCATTTCCAAAGTGGAATCTTCGCTCAGTTCAGGGCGGATCCAGCCGAATTTTTCCTCGGCCTTTAAGAGTGAAATTTGGAAATCCAGGTCCCCGAATTCTTCGGAGACGAGTAGGAGTTCGGAAGAATATCCTAAAACGGTTTGCACCATTTTTTCGAATTCTGCCTTTTCTACTTTTTGGATGATCTCATCTGCTTCTAAAATAGTTCTTTCTATCTCTTCTAATCTGGCAGTGGTAAATCTTTCTGAGGTGACTAATGTTTGTTTTTTAAGATATTCTTTAGGAGCCTGCTCAGCTTGTGCACGAGAGATCTCTATAAAATAACCTACGATCTTATTGTACTTGATCTTAAGAGTGGAAAGTCCTGTTTTCTTTTTTTCTTCCGTTTCTAATTCTAAGATCCAGTCTGCACCTTTGGATCCGGCTTCTCTGGCTCTATCCAGATTTTTGTCATAACCGTCTTTTAGAAATTTACCATTTCCTAATATAACAGGAAGTTCGTCCGTATGGATCCGTTCTTCTATATATGTTTTCAGCTCATCCAATCTGTCTGGTTTGGAGATCGGATATCCAAGAGGAGAAAGTAAACCAATAAGAGAATCCAAAGTTTGGATAGAAGAAAGAATCGTTTTAAAATCCCTAGGGTAGGCCTTGTTTCCTCTGAATCTGCCCAGAATTCTTTCCAGGTCCCCCAGGTCTTTTAATGCTTGGGTCAAATGAGCCAGCGGGATCTTTTTGATAATATCCTGTTTTTCCCATCTGGATTTTAGAATGGCAGGGTCTGTTTCCGGGAATAGGATCCTTTGTTTCAGAACTCTTTTTCCCTTCGCAGTACTGCAGAAATTCAAAACAGAAAACAAGGTATGACCCTTGTCTTCCTTTTCATTTTCGATCAGTTCCAGGTTCAGGATGGTCTCTCTGTCCATCTCCAAATAAGAACCAGTTTGTAAGATACGAGGTTCTCTTAAGGTGAGAGTTCCATCCCTGTAATTTTCTCTAATATAATATTCTAATGTTTTGGTGACTGTTTGGAATGGGTCGTTTGAGTTTTCGGATCCGACTTTAGAAGCATCTAAAACGGTTAATTCTCTTTCTCCGAAGTTCTGCCAGGCTCTGATCCTTTCCAAGTCTTGGGAGAATACGCAGATCTCACTCGGCTTGAATTTTACGAACTCCGACTCCAATACTTGGGTCCTCGAGATTGGGACCGCGAAATGCAAAACTTCGCCAGTAGAAACGTCTGCCATTCCCACAAAGATTAAAGCGGCTTTCGGGACTAACACACATAGATAATTATTTTGGAATCCTGAAAGTAGATGTTCTTCGATTACCGTGCCTGGAGTGATGATCCTCACCACGTCCCTGGTCATAAGTTTTGTGTTTCCATCTTCAGGTCTTGACTGTTCGCAAACCGCTATCTTCTTTCCAGCAGTCAGTAACCTGGAGATATATCCGTCTTTACTATGAAATGGGATCCCACACATAGGAACCGAGTTTTGTCTTTTGGTAAGCGCGATATCTAAAATGGCTGAGGCAATTTTTGCATCTTCCAAAAACATCTCATAAAAATCCCCCATGCGGAAGAATAGGATAGAATCAGGG